>NZ_JCAPET010000036.1:0-47556 GCF_059735245.1 Gorillibacterium sp. sgz306347 | reverse complement strand
GATAGCCCGGAGCCCCCGGCTTCACGCGAAACGCTGAACGCTCCGGAAGCCCGGAGCCCCCGGCTTCACGCATCTTCATATGTTGAGCCTCACGCACGTACGCGTTTGGTTCCGCGCGGCTACGATTCCGCGCATTTTTACAGCAAGCTCATTGGAGGCGCAACATGACGGTTTTACAGGTGAATCTCGAATCCGCCGGCTACCGCGACAGGCCGGAGGTCATCCACGACATCCGGTTCGATGTCCAGCCCGGACAGCTCGTCGGGCTGATCGGCCCGAACGGGGCCGGCAAAAGCACCACCATCAAGGCCATCCTCGGCCTCCTGCCCGACGTAAAGGGAACCGTCGCGTTCGGGGAAGGGGAAAAGCACTACTCCTACGTTCCCGAGCACCCGGTGCTCTACGACGAGCTGACCCTTTGGGAGCATCTGGAGCTGGCGGCGGCGGCCATGGGACTGCCGGAAGAAACCTTTGAAGCGCGGGCCGAGGAGCTGCTGCAGCGGTTTCGGCTTTCGGGGGTGCGTCATCAGCTGCCCTCCAGCTTCTCCAAAGGCATGCAGCAAAAAATCATGCTGGTGCTTGGCTTTTTGCACAAGCCGAAGGTCTATATCGTGGACGAGCCCTTTATCGGGCTGGACCCGAAAGCGATGCGCGACTTTCTCGACATGCTGAACGACGAGCGCAAACGGGGCGCCGGCATTCTGATGAGCACCCACGTGCTGGATACAGCCGAGCGGATTGCCGACACGTTCCTGCTTGTCTCAAACGGAACGCTTTTGACGAAAGGGACACTGGCGGACATCCGGGAGACCTGCGGGCTGCCGGAAGCGACGCTGTTCGACTGCTTTACGGCGCTGACGGAAGGAGAGGACGAAGCGTGACGGCGGCGCAGCGGTATTTTCGCCGGCGCGTGCTCGCCAATCTCGCTTTTCAATGGAGGGTGCTTCGGCTGGTCGTCGACTGGACCGTGGCCGTGTACGTTGTTCTCCCCGCGGCCGCCATTGCGGCGTATCACTATGCGCTCTGGTGGAACCAGCCGCCGGAATGGTTCTCCGTGATTCCAGAAGGCGCAATTCGGGTAATTCTATATTTGTACATAGCATCGGGAACAATGAGGTGTTTTCTGGAAGAAGGCGACCAGCTGCATTTCCTGCAGGGGCAGGGATGGGCCGGCAAGTTCCGGAGATGGGGGGCGGTCTATTCAGGTATTGCGGCGGCTGCGGGAACGCTTGTAACCGGCGCTCTGCTGCTTCCGCTTCTGGTTCGGCAGTTTGGCTTTGACGGTATGACGATTGCGGCCCTTCTGACGTTTGTCTGGCTGCTGAAGCTGCTGCGCCAGCTGGCGAGCCAATTGCTCGACGTCCGCTTCACCGGGTGGAAGCTTTACCTGCTGAATACGCTGCTGTTTCTGGCGCTGGGCACAGGCTTTGCCTTCGCCGTGCACGTAATCATCGCGGGCGGTCCGGCCGGCTGGCTGTTTTCCGCCGGGGCATTGGCCGTTCTTCCGTTCATGTTCGCATGGAGAATGAAGGACAGCGCTTCTTTTCTTCAGGATGTCCGCCGGGACGGCAAAGCAAAAACGAAGTACCTGGCCCTGGTTCTGCGGGATTTTGCCGTCCGAAAACCGGCTTATCCGCGCCGCCGCCCGTTTCTGTTCCGCTCGTCGAACCGGCTGTTCCGCAAGCGCACGCCGGAGAACAAGCTGGCCGAGGCCGTGCTCAAAACGCTTGTGCGCAGCGGGGCGAGAATGAAGATTTATTTTCAAATGACGGGGCTGTTTACCTTGGGCGTTCTGTTTACCCGTCTGACCCCGGCCGATACGGTGCTGTTTGCCCTGATCTGGATTTTGTCGGGCTTTTTGCTTTCGTATTTTGTCCGCCTGCAGTGGAGCGACTTCGAGGAGCACGGGCTGTTCCGGCTGTTCGTCTGGCCGCCGGACGTCCGGATGGGGGCGCTGCGCAAATATGTATTTGTTTCCATGCTGCCGGGCTTTTTGATCATCGGGGCGGGGGTATGGCTGCCTGTACTGCCTCCGGCCCAAGCGGTTTTGGCCATTCCGCTCGCCGTGGGAGCCGGATACATGATCGCATCGGTTTATTCCGGCTTCGCGGTCCTTCGAATGGACAGAGGAAAAGGAATTCGCTAGTATAGAAAGACAACACAGAGAGGGATCTGCGGGCAAGGAGGTCGCTTATGCAGCGGGAGTGCATTTTTTGCAGCCGTGACGAACGGCTGGATCATTTGATGATCGAGATTTGCGAGCTTGGGGTGTCCACGCTTTACCTGTACAAAGAACAAACGTATTACGGCCGCTGCGTCATCGCATTAAACGAGCACCAGCGCGAGCTGTTCCACCTTCCGGAGGAAACCCGGGCGAAGCTGATGGAAGACATCGTCCGTGTGGCGAATGCCATCGAGAAGGCGTTTTTGCCGGACAAGATCAATTACGGGATGTATGGCGACACGATGCCGCACATTCATTTTCACATCGTGCCGAAATACAAGGACGGCGATCATTGGGGGCTTCCGTTCGACGCGAACCCGAACCGGGTTTACTTCAACGACGAGCAGTACATGGGCATGATTGAAAAGCTGATCAAATACTTGGAGCTCCCTTGACCCATACATAACGAAGCAAGGACGTTCCGGCGGAACGCTTGCCGGACGATGGCCGGCCCGGCGCCGTCTCCCCGCTCCCGGTTTAACCGGAAGCGGCGGAGGCGGCGTTTTTTCCTGCCGTGTATCCCGTTGAAAATGCCGCAGTGATGTTGTACCCGCCCGTGTACCCGTGAATGTCCAGCACCTCGCCGCAAAAATACAGCCCGTGCATCACCTTGGACTGCATCGTTTTCGGATCGATTTCCTTTAAATGGACGCCCCCGCCTGTAACAAAAGCCTCTTCGAGAGACAACGTGCCGTTTACGGAAACCGGGAACGCTTTGGCCGCCTTGGCGAACGCCAGCATCCCCTGCTTGGGTAGGTTGGCGAAGGTGAGGTCGTCCCGGAGGCCGGCCGTTCCGAATAGCAGCGGCAGCAGCTTGTCCGGGTACTCGCTTTTCAGCACATTGCGCAGCGCCTTGCGGGGATCGGCCTCGCACAGGGCATACGCTTTGCGGTACACCTCATCCTCCGTTTCATCCGGCCTCAGGTCGATGGTCAGCTTGACCGCGTCAAGCTTTTGCTTGCGGAGCAGCTGAACGACAAACTGGCTGCAGCGGAGCGCGATGGGCCCCGATAGCCCGAAATGGGTGAAGATCATGTCCCCTTCATGCGAAATGACCGCCTTTCCTTTCGGATTCCAGACGGTCAGCCGCACCTGGCGCAGCGAAAGCCCCTGCAGCTCGCGGCTGCGGATAAAAGGCTCGTCCGAGGTAAGCGGCACTTCGGTCGGAAACAGCTCGGTAATGGTATGTCCCGCCTTTTCCGCCCAGGCGTAGCCGTCTCCGGTGGAGCCGGTCTGCGGAACGGACTTCCCGCCGGAAGCCACAATGACGGAAGGGGCTTCGATGATTTCCCCCGAACGCAATTCCACGCCGCGCACCCGCCCGTCTTCGTAAAGCACCTCGCGGACCGGGCTGTTCACCCGGATGGCGACCCCCTGCGCCCGCACTTTTGCCACCAGCGCGTCCACGACGGTCTTCGCTTTGTCGGATACGGGGAACATGCGCCCGTTGTCCTCTTCCTTCAACCGAATGCCCATGTCCTCAAAAAACCGGATGATGTCCCGGTTGCCGAATACGGCCAGTGCGCTGTACAAAAACCGCCCGTTTCCCGGAATATGGCGGATCAGCTCGTCCAGCTCTTTCGCATTGGTGACGTTGCAGCGGCCCCCTCCGGAAATGCCGAGCTTCCGGCCCAGCTTTTCGCCTTTGTCGAGCAGCAAAACCCGGGCGCCGTGCCCGCTTGCGGCCACGCTTGCCATCAGCCCTGCGGAGCCTGCTCCGATAACAATCACGTCGTAAGACACATGCATCTTCCTTTTGTTTGAAAATAGGGCGGAGCCCTTGTGCTCCATCCAGTATAGCCGAAATGGAAAGAGGATGATAAGCGGCAAACAAATGGAGGCCTTGCGGAACGAAGAGCGGGAAGCGGGGGACGGTACTAGCGGAAGGGGCGAGCAAAGGCGGTTTGGTTTTCATCTTGCGGAGCAACGTGTATAATATGTCATAGACAATGCTTTTGACTAAGTGATAAGGAAGTGACTTCGATGATTATGTCTTTTGACCAATACATGCGCGATACCGTACAGCCGATGCGGGACGAGCTGACGAAGCTGGGCGTGGAAGAGCTCCGCACGCCGGAGGAAGTGAAGGAAAAGCTCGGGTCCGCCGAAGGCACGGCCCTGCTTGTCATCAACTCCGTCTGCGGCTGCGCCGCCGGCCAATGCCGCCCGGGCGTCGCCAAAGCGCTCGAGAACGAAGCCAAACCGGACCACCTGTTCACGGTGTTCGCGGGACAGGACAAAGAAGCGACCGCGGAAGCGCGCGCCAGCTTCCTGGCTGAATATCCGCCTTCGTCTCCTTCGATCGCGCTGTTCAAGGACGGCAAGCTCGTCCACTTCATTCAGCGTTATCAGATTGAGGACCGCAGTGCGGACATGATCGCAAACGACCTGGTCGGCGCGTTTAACACCTACTGCGCCAAGTAAGCAAAAACGAGCGGCGGCCCTAAGCGGGCCGCCGCTTTTTGCTGCTTTCGCGCGGACGGCGGGCGGAGAACCGGCCAGCGGATGCGATTGCGGAAACCGGATGCGGTGTAGAGCCGACGGAGGGTGCGGCTCCTGACCGGCCGGACCGGATCGGATGCGGGGAAGGGCCGGCAGCGGCTGCGATTGCCGGATCTGCCGAATCGTGCGGGGGAGGGCCGACAGCAGGTGCGATTGCCGGATCTGCCGAATCGGATGCGAGGAGAGAACACCGAACGGGAGATAAAAGCTGCAAATCTGCATTATTTTATGCGCCAATTGGAGAGATTGGACGAAAATACTGCGAAAATACAGCAATCGCCAGCTGTTTGAAGGCATTCCGACTGAAAACGGCGAACTATCCTGCATAATCGCAGCATTCTCGGGAAAGCGGTTCGTCTACTCAGGAGAATGCTGCATTTTTGCTGGATTGGCGGCACGGCGGTGTTCCTCGTAGAACAGCTTATCCTTCTATAACCGAAGCATTTTCGGGTAAAAGGCTGTTCGGCGCAGAGAAACTCTACGCAGAAAATAGCTGCATTTTTGCAGGATTGGTGCACGCGGTTGATCGATACACGTCGGCACCCCGTATCAATGGCGCGGTTTGGCACGCGCCGGTTGACGCAGCAAAAATTTCTCCCGGCTCAGGCCAGCCGGCTGCCGGTTTTCGCGCTATGGGCACCGTCCGCGGTGTCCAGAATCAGCTGCATCCTTGCAGCGATCTCGCGGGCGCGTTCCGCTCCCGCCAGCTCGGCGACAAGCCGGAAGCCTTCGGACAAATTCGGCTTGCGTACCACGTTGTGGGCGTCGGTCGCCAGCGTGGAGACGAGATCGCGCTCCAGCAGCCAATGAGCGAAAGCGAGCGCTTCTTCATTGTTCTTGCCGAGCAGGCTGTCGACCGACACTTGCGTCCAGGCCCCCGCGTCGAGCAGCTCGGTCAGCAGACCGGGATTCGCCCGGAAAAAGCCGTGGCGCTCCGGATGCGGAACGATGAGCGTCACGCCGCGCCGCCGGAGCAGCTCGACCGCTTCCAGGCTGCGCGGGTGGTAGTCCGTCCAGCTTTGCTCGACCAGCGCGAACGCTCCGTTTTCTCCGCCCAGGAAGCAGTAATCGCCGCTTTCCGTCGCGGCCGCGAATTCATACCAGTTTTCCAGCCGGACTTCGTTGCCCGGGTAGATGCGGACGCCGATTCCCTGCTCGTTCAGCCGGCTTTGCAGCTCCGCCGTTATTCCTTTGACCAGCGGCGTTGTGACGCGGAAGGTCGAATTGAAATGAGGCGTGGCAATAATATCGCGAATCCCGTCCGCGTAGGCGAGCTTGGCCATTTCAAGAGCGATGTCTATCGTTCCCGCTCCATCGTCGACGCCGGGAAGAATATGGCAGTGAATGTCGATCATAAAGGCATAACTCCTTCCGCTTCATCGTTTTGTTTATTGCCCATGCTAGCAGAGCCCCTGAGAAAAATCCACCCCTCCGCGTCGGGTGCCCGTGTCAAGTTTCAACGGCGATTTTTTGGTATAATAGGGATTAGCCTATACGTTAGAAAGAAAGAAGGAGGAGTGAAGATGAGCTTGCAGGAGCAAATTATCGCCGAACTCGGCGTCAAACCGAGCATTAACGTGGAGGAGGAAATTGCCCGCCGGGTCGGCTTCCTCAAGGAATATGTAAAAAAGGCCGGCGCCCGGGGACTTCTGATTGCGATTAGCGGCGGGATTGACAGCGCCGTGGCGGCGGGACTTTGCAAAAAAGCGACGGACGAGCTGACCGCGGAAGAAGGCAAAGAGTACATAACCCTCGGGGTGTTCCAGCCATATGACCAACAGGCGGACATTTCCGACAGCTACGCGGTTGCGGAGGCCTTCCGGTTGACGCACAAGGCGGAGACGAACATCAAGGAAGCGGTCGACCGTACCGCGGCGATCGTGGAGCAGGGGCTGGCCGATTCCAAAACCGGCGATACCCTGGCGAAGGAAGGCAAAGGGAACATCATGGCCCGCACCCGGATGGTGATCCAGTACGCGCTCGCCGGAGCGAACAACCTGCTGGTGGTGGGCACCGACCATGCTTCGGAGGCCATTACGGGCTTTTTCACAAAATGGGGCGACGGAGCGGTCGACATCACGCCTCTCAAAACGCTGAACAAACGGCAGGTCCGCCAGCTGGCCCAAGCGCTCGGCGTACCGCAAAGCGTGCTGGACAAAGCGCCGACGGCCGGCCTTTGGGCGGGGCAAACGGATGAAGGCGAGCTCGGCATCACATATGCCGACAACAGCGACTACCTGGAGGGCAAAACGATCGACCTGAAAGCCCAGGAGAAGCTGGAAGCCATCTATAAACGGACGACCCATAAACGGGTGGAAATTCCCGGCATCTGACCGGACCCCATCGGTAAAATGAAGCGACAGGCGGCGAAATCTTGATCATCGGCATCGGAATGGATATGACGGAAATCGATCGCGTCTCGCGGATTCTGGCGGGAAGCGCGGGCCCGCGATTTGTGGAGCGGGTGCTGAACGAAACGGAGCGGAGCGTGCTGGCCTCGCGCCAGAGCCGGGCGGCCGAGCATGTGGCCGGCCGGTTTGCGGCCAAGGAAGCGGTGGCCAAGGCGTTCGGCTGCGGCATCGGCCGGCTGCTGGGCCTGCACGACATCACCGTCGTCCCCGGCCAGGACGGCCGGCCCGTATGCCGGATCGAGCCCGCCGCCCTGCGCCGGCTCGGGTTGCCGCCGGAGCAGGTGCGCGTTCATCTCAGCATCACCCATACGGCTGTTTCCGCCGGCGCGTTTGCCGTCGCGGAACGGCTGGCATCATCGGAACGGGACCCTTCGGCATAACGCCGGAGGGTCCCGATGTTCGGCGGGCGCTTGCGGGCGGCCCGAAGTCGGAAAGGGGAAATCGGATTCGCATGCAAAAACCGTCCTACATATTGGCGCTCGATCAGGGAACGACCAGCTGCCGGGCCATCCTGTTCGACCGGGAGGGCCGCTCCGTCTGCACCGCCCAGCGGGAGTTCGCCCAGTCCTTTCCCGCGCCCGGCTGGGTGGAGCACGACGCGGAGGAAATCTGGGACACGCAGCGGCAGGTGATGCTGGAGGCGGTATCCCGCTGCGCGGGCCGTATTGAGGCGATCGGCATCACCAATCAGCGGGAAACCGTGGTCGTTTGGGACCGGCACAGCGGCAAGCCGCTGCATCCGGCCATCGTGTGGCAGTGCCGCCGGACGGCGGAGCACTGCGCAGAGCTGAAGGAGAACGGGTGGGAGGCGGAAATCCGGTCGCGTACCGGTCTGGTCATCGATCCCTATTTTTCGGCGACGAAGCTGAAGTGGCTGCTTGACCGGGTGCCCGGCCTCCGGGAAAAAGCGGAGCGGGGGGATGCCTTGTTCGGCACCGTCGACAGCTGGCTGATCTGGAAGCTGACGGGAGGCCGCGTCCATGCGACCGATGTTTCCAACGCATCCCGGACGATGCTGTTCAACATCCATACGCTGGCTTGGGACGAAGAGCTTTGCAGGGCCTTCGGCGTTCCGGCGGCTATGCTCCCGGAGGTTCGTCCGTCGGGCGGGATGTTCGGCGTCGCGGAGGGAATTCCCGGCTATCCCGGGATTCCGATTTGCGGCGCAGCCGGGGATCAGCAGGCCGCTTTGTTCGGCCAGGCCTGCCACCGGGAAGGCATGCTGAAGAACACCTACGGAACGGGCTGCTTTCTGCTGATGAACACAGGCGCCGAGCCGAAGGCTTCGCAGCAGGGACTGCTCACAACCGTAGCCTGGCAGGCGGAAGGACAAACCGAATACGCGCTGGAGGGAAGCGTATTTACGGCGGGAGCGGTGATTCAATGGCTGCGCGACGGCATGGGCCTGATCGCCAAAGCAGCCGAGTCGGAGGAATTGGCGGTTCGTGTGCCCGACAGCGACGGGGTTTATTTTGTCCCGGCCTTTAACGGGCTCGGGACCCCGTACTGGAACCCGGACGCGCGCGGGATGATCACGGGCATCACCCGGGGAACGCGCAAAGAGCACATCGTGCGCGCCGCATTGGAAGCGGTTGCCTATCAGACGGCCGACGTTACCCGCCTGATGGAGCGCGAGTCCGGCATCGCGTTAAGCGAGCTGCGCGCGGACGGCGGTATGGTGCGCAACCGGTTCCTGATGCAGTTTCAGGCGGATATTCTGGGCCGGGCGGTCAGCCTGCCCGAGGAAAGCGAAACGACGGCGCTCGGCGCGGCTTATTTGGCCGGGCTCTCCGCCGGCTTGTGGAGCGGCCGCCGGGAGCTCCACAAGCTCTGGGTGGAACGGGAGCGGTTCCGCCCCGAGATGGAAGCCGAACACCGGGAAGCGCTGTACCGCGGCTGGGAACGGGCGGTGCTGCGGCAGCTTCGCTGACCGGTTGCACTGTGCTGCAGGGGCGGGCGGAGTAACAGCGCGCTCGAGCGAAGCTACCGCGCAGGAGAGGCGGTGCTGCGGCAGCTCCGCTGACCGGACGGACCACGCGATGAGGCGGGGCCGACTAACAGCGCTCGAGCGAAGCTGCGATTCGGCACAAGAAGCGGCCGCCGGGAGCGGGCTGCGTGTACCGCCTGCGATGTGCGATAGCCAGCCCCCTGCGATGTGCGAGCAAGCCTCTTTTCCCGCGCCCTCTATCCCCGCCTTTGACTTGAAATCAAACAGCCGCCCCTGACGGGAACGGCTTCTCACCGGACAGGTCGTCCGATAGGGAGCCGGTCTCCGAAAGGGCGGCTGTTCTTATGGCCTTAACTGCCGGTCGGCTTTGCCGGCGGGCATGACGAACAGCCCGTTTTCCTGGTCCCACTCCGCGTACAAAACGTGGCGGGGGTTCGGCTCGCCCTGCTCGGTCAGCAGATTCAGCAGCCAATTGCGGTCTTTTCCGATCCGGGCCAGACGCTCGTCCTGAATGTCTCCGTTTTCGACCAGGCCGACCGGGAAACTGGCTTTTTTGGGAGGAAGCTGAAGGTCCCCGCGCTGGACGGTTTCGTATTCCGGCTTCTTGAGAATGCTGAGCGAGCCGTTTGTTTCAAATACGGCATACGCCACTTCCCGCAGCGAAAAGACGCTCTGGCCGCGCAGCATCATGCGGAGCTGCTCGAAATCCAGCTTGTTTTTCTTCATTTGCTCCCAGTCAACTTCTCCGTCCTCGATCAGAACCGAAGGTTTTCCGTCAAGCGGCCCGCGGAGCCGCTTGTTTTTTTGCGTAATGAGTTCAAAAGCATAGGAGAGGGCGGCCCAAACTGCAAAAGCGAACAGCAGCTGGCCCGCGTTCACTTCTTTCTGATAAATCGTATTCCCCACAATCTCGCTCAGGATCAGGGAAGAGACGAAATCGAAGGGGGTGAGCTGGGAAATTTCCTTTTTGCCGAGAAAGCGGGTGATGAGCCAAAGTCCGACAAATCCGACCGCCAGCTTAATGCCGATGTAAGCGAAGTCCATGGTACACGTCACCTTCTTCTCAGGTAGTGGGAAAAAGGCGGATGCATCCTCGGCACGAGAACGTCCCGGAACGGAGGCATCCGCTTCAAATGTTTTACCCTTTTCCCAATCGGTGTGAATCCGGTGATGCAAACAGGAAAAAACCTGCCGGCGGTCAACCCGGCAGGTTTTGTTCCAAATCTATATCATTAGGGGGGCTAGTAGTAGATTACCCCTTGAAGATTAAATGAACCTGAAAAACAGATTTCATTTGTGTTACAAATCAATGAACGAAAATGACAGCCGGAAAAGACAGCGGACGCAGCAGGAAGAAAAAGCTAGTGGAGCTGCGCCGGCTCGGCAGTGCAAGCGGCTGGAGAGGCGCAGCAGTGTGGAAGGCTAGCGTTGGAGCGCAGGAGAAATTTGCGGTGTGAACAAAGGCGGAGGAACTGCGGGGGAACGACAGGAACTGCGGATGAAGGCAGTGGGAGAGACTTTTGGCCGGTTACTGCGAGTGAAGGGCGGCTGGACAAGTATACGGAATGAAGGTTGGCTGCGGATGAGGACGGGCGGGAGAGAGTAAGGGGAGCGGTATGGGTAGCGGGGAGATAGGCGCGATTATTAATAGGCTTGGCTGCGTTTGCAGTCGGGGAGTAGCCGGAATGGATTGCAGTAGGTAGGGGGGGCGAGAGTAGCCGGAACGGATTGCAGTAGGTNGGGAGAGAGTAAGGGGAGCGGTATGGGTAGCGGGGAGATAGGCGCGATTATTAATAGGCTTGGCTGCGTTTGCAGTCGGGGAGTAGCCGGAATGGATTGCAGTAGGTAGGGGGGGCGAGAGTAGCCGGAACGGATTGCAGTAGGTAGGGGGGCGAGAGTAGCCGGAATGGATTGCAGTAGGTAGGGGGGGCGAGAGTAGCCGGAACGGATTGCAGTAGGTAGGGGGGCGAGAGTAGCCGGAACGGATTGCAGTAGGTAGGGGGGGCGAGAGTAGCCGGAACGGATTGCGAAAGGTTGCTGGGTTAAGGGACGACGGGAAAGCAGCAGTATGGCTGGCGGGGATTTAGGTGGTAGGAGCGATTCGCAGTAGGCTGGGCTGCGAGTTGGGGAGTAGCCGGAATGAATTGCAGTAGTTAGACTGGGGCTTTCGGAGCGACGTAAGGTTTTAGCGTTGGTTAGCCGTGTGTAAGGAACGTTGAAGTGATTGGCGACGGGCATGATACGGGGACAATCTCGCCGGAGAACGAAATGCTGCTTCGGTTTGCTCGAATCCTGCGAAAATGCATTATTCTGACTGGCTTTTTAGCTACCTGGCGAGAAATGATGCATTTGTGCAGGATTCAGAGGCTATATTCGCTGAAAATGAGCGAGAGGGAGTAAAAATACTGCACATATGCAGTAATCTTCGTCACGGCGCCTCTTTTTCGGATAAATCATGCATTTTCGCAATATTCGTAGGCGGGAGAGCTCTATTTAAGGCGGCATCTTCTCAATTAGAAGATGCCGGCAGTGAAGGGAGCGGTTTTGGTCCCGCTCGCAGCTGGTTTTTCGGCGAAAACGAGAGGTTGACCTAGCGGCTAGCCTGGCTGAAGTAGGAGATAAGTTAGACGTCGTATACAAAAGGCCAAATGCTTAACGCAGACGTAGCACCGACGCAGCGGACATAGTGTCCGGCTCAGCGAGCATACGGCAAGCGGAGGCTGTAATTACGAGTCGGCCGACCTGGTGAGCCGTCTGAGCAGCAGCCGGAACGCAATCAGGGCGCAACCCCCCATAAACCCGAGCACAAATGGGGCGAAGCCGAGATAGAACGCTGAGGTCACCAGCGTGAGCGCCAGCATCCAGGCGGTGAGCGCGTAAAAGCTCCGGTGCAGGCCAAAGCCGGCCAGGAAAAAGACCGCCGTGAGCAGTGAAGCACGGCAGAGGTCGGGCCAGTAGGCGATGCCGGTCCGCAGCGCAAAAGGAAGCGCCATCGGAAGGAGCCAAAGCAGCGCCAGCACGCCAAGGCCAAGGCCGGCCGCGAAGCTGGGTTTGTCGGCATTGGCCGGAGCTGCTTCGCTGGCGGATGAAGCGATGCTGCTGTCGGGTGAAGCGGTGTTGTGAATGGCCGGAGCGGCTGCGCTGACAGGTAAAGCGGTGCTGCGGGTGGTCGAAGCGGCAGCGCTGGCGGGTGAAGCGGTGCGGCTGGGCGAAGCATCTGGGGCGTCGGCTGGAGCCGCGGGCCGACGCAAAACGGCCGGAGCTGCTCCGCTCCGGCTTCTGCCTGCCCGTGCTCTGCGACGAAGTCCGGCAAGGATGATGAGCAGGCTGACGGCCGCAGCGGCCCAAAACGACAGGGCGGAAGCGCGGCGGGAAAGCTCCAGGCTCCAGAAAGAAAAGCCGGCCAGAGCCAACTGGCCGAAGCTTGCAGCCGCGATCCATTGAAGCCCCCAGACGGTGAGCAGGCTACCGTAGGGGAGGGCTTTTTCGGCTTCCCGCCGGATGGATTCGCGCAGCGGGGATGAAGATTGAGACGACAATTTTGATTCCTCCGTAGCCGGATCAAGGTTTATCAGTTGTTGCTTTTGATCCGGTGTTTTTTGGCGTACTCCCGGGGGGACACGCCCTCAATCTTTTTGAAAAGGCGGCTGAAATAAAACTCGTCCGCATAGCCGACGCTTTCGGCGACGGCTTTCAGGCGGTAATCGGACAAGGCCAGCAGTTCCTTGGCGCGGTCGATCCGCAGATGGGTCAGGTAGTCAATGGGGCTGTAGCCGATCGTTTTGCGAAAAAGCCGGGTATAATGGCTCGGACTGAGGCCGGCCATTGCGGCCAAAGTCTCTACGGTCAACGCTTCCCGGTAGTGGGCGGTCATGAAGTCCTGCGTTTGCTCGATGGCGGCCGTTGCGTCACCGGCGATTTTTTGCGCCCGAAAGTCAAGAACGAGCGATAGCATCAGCTCCTGCAGCAGCAGTCTGCGCCGCATGGCGGTGATATGGCCGCGCTGCTTCCACAGCCGGTGCAGCTGCTCAAACAGATCGACCAAATGCGGGACCTGCTGAACATTGTACATGCCGCTGAGCGGAAAAGGGGAGATCCGTTCTTCCGGCAAAACCCAGGTTTCCTTCTCGTCGTAGACTTCCGTATAATGAAAGCGCAAAAACCGGTATTCCAGCGGCTCGTCCGGGTCGGTCGTCCTTTCCACAATCATGCCAGGGGTAAACGAAAACAGCTTTCCGGGCTCGGCCGGGTAGCGGATTCCGTCGATGAAAAAGGTTCCGCGGCCTTTTACGACCAGCCAAAGCGAATGATATTTCAGCGTCCAGGGCCCTTGCCGCCAATCCGGCTCGACGCGGCTGTGCCCGACGAGTAAAATAGACAAAACCAGCCTGTTCAGCCTTGCGGCCAATTCGCCCGGCGTCAGCATGAGGGCGGTCCCTCCCGTAGGTGTGTATGCGGCGGCGTGCCGCCGACGGCTTGTCTTTTTACCAGTATACCAGATCCTGCCCGCCGGGACTTCCCGCGCGAAGCGGTTGTTTTAATAGAGGGAGAGGGGTTCGTCAGACGGTCTGTCGGAGCCCAAAAAGAAAGGGGAGCGCACGTGAAGGAAGCTTTTCGGTTGGACGATGCGGACAAACAGTATTATACCGATCAAATTTTGCAGTGGTACCGGAGGGGAAACCGGGATCTGCCCTGGCGCAAGAACCGGGACCCTTACCGGATTTGGGTGTCGGAAATCATGCTGCAGCAGACGCGGGTGGAAACGGTGATTCCGTATTTCAACCGGTTTATGGAAAAGTTCCCGACCGTGGAAGCATTGGCGGACGCGCCGGAGGACGAGGTGCTGAAAGCGTGGGAAGGGCTCGGCTACTACTCGCGGGCCCGCAATTTGCAGGCCGCCGTCCGCGAGGTGAAAGAGGAGTACGACGGTGTCGTTCCCGACGATCCGACAGCGGTGGCCGCCCTGAAAGGGGTGGGCCCTTACACCGCGGGGGCCATTCTAAGCATCGCGTACGACAAGCCCGAGCCGGCCGTGGACGGGAACGTGATGCGGGTGCTGTCGCGTTTTTTTCTGCTGGAGGACGACATTGCCAAGCCCGCGACGCGGGTAAAAATCGAGAGGCTGGCCCGTTCGCTGATTCCCGCCGAAGGGCCTGGCGATTTTAACCAGGGCCTGATGGAGCTGGGCGCTACGGTTTGTACACCCAAGTCTCCTTTTTGCCTGACTTGCCCGGTGATGGAACGCTGCCGGGCCAGGCTTGCCGGACGGGTGGACGAGCTGCCGGTGAAGACGAAGGCGAAGCCCCCGGCCTTGCAGGAGCGGGCGGCTGCGCTGATCGTGGAGGACGGCCGCCTGCTGATCCGCCGCCGGCCCGATTCGGGCCTGCTCGCCGGCATGTGGGAGCTGCCCCATGTCGAGCTGGCCCGGCCCGAGGGCACGTACGGCGCGGGGGAAAGCCCGGGCCGAGGCCGGGGCGGCCGGCGCAAAAACGCGCGCGGAACCGCCGACGCCGCGGTCACGCCGGCGGAAGCGGCCCTTCGCGAGGAGGCGGCCCGCGCGCTGGCGGCCGGGCTCGCGGAGGCCGACGGCCTGCGCGTCGTTCCCGCGCGCTGGCTGGCCGATGCGGAGCACGTCTTCAGCCACCTGCGCTGGGAAATGCGGCTGTTCCGCTGCTCGCTGGCGGAACCGGGCGGCGGCGCGGCGGGCCTTCCGCCGGGCTATGCCTGGATGGCGGCGGACGAGATGGAACGCTACGCGTTCCCGAATCTCTTCCTCCGCCTGATTGCTGAATTCGGCCCTGCGCCCGCGTAGGGCCACTCGGAGGAACGCGCCGTCTGTTCACGCAGGCCCGGATTTCATGTTGCTTTAGCGGCAGTCCGAATCGGTTGGTTGCTCTAGCGGCCGTCCGATTCCCGGGTTGGTGCATTACCTGCAGTCCAATCTCCAGGTGGTTGCTCTAGCGGCCGTCCGACTTCATGGGTTGGTACATTACCTGTAGTCCAATCTCCAGGTGGTTGCTCTAGCGGCCGTCTCTTCCTATGGTAGGTGCCCTAATGGCGGTCCGATCCCGGGGAGGGTTCTACGCCAGTCCGATCCCCAGATAGTTGGTCTAGCGGCGGTCCGATGCTCCGGTCGGTGCACTCAACGCCGGTCCGATGCTCCGGCCGGTGCACTCAACGCCGGTCCGATGCTCCGGTCGGTGTTCTACCGGCTTGATCTTCTGGTTGGTGCACAAGCGGCAGCCGATCCTCCGGTTGTTGCTCTACCGGCAGTTGATCCTCTAGTGAGCTCTTTAGCGTCAACCCGATCCTCCTGTGGGTTGCTCTCGCGACCGTTAGTTCACGGGTCGGGCTGCACTGCACCAACGGCCATCATATACTACCGGGTTTCTCTAACGGTTGCCACAGCGGCTATTTGCCCCAAAAAGCGGACTTTCAATTTCTAACGGTTGCCACAGGGCTTATTTTCGCTTTTTTACTTGTTTTCGCCCGTTTTTCCCCGAAATAAGCGCTGTGGCAACCGTTAGCGAAAAAATAAGGCGATTTTAGAGCGAATAAGCCCTGTGGCAACCGTTAGCCAACCACGACCCCTGGGCCCACGGATGATGAATGTATTTAAGCGACAGAGCGTGATGGTGGCTGAAAGGAGCATCTCAAACGGTAACCGAAACAAACAGCGCTCGAAAGAAGGCTCCGAAAGGCTGCATTCCCGTCTTTTCGCGCAGTCTGGAGCAGGAGATGAAACTTTTTGTAACCGTTTACGTATTTTTAAGCATCCTTTAAGCTTAGCCTAAGCAAATTCGGGTAGACTAAAGGAAAGAAAGACCATTCCAAATCGTGGCTTTACATAGAAAGGATGGGGTTCCATGCACATCCAGTCGAAAACCTTTATCGCTGGCGGCATCGCCCTGTCGCTTGCGCTTGGTGGCGCCGCCGCGGCAGGCGCGCAAACCCGGACCGCTCCCGCAGCGCTGGAGCAGCCGGCGGCATCGCCGGACTCCGCCTCCAAGGAAGCCATTCCGGTAAAACCAGGCGTCTCCCAGCGGCGGGGAAAAACGGCGGAGCGCGCCATCGGTCGGATCTATGCGGACGCGGCGGAAGCGCTCGAGCTGACCGAGCAGGAGGTCAGGACGCAGCTTTCAGCCGGAAAAAGCCTTTCGGATATTGCGACCGGACAGGGAATCGCAAAAGAGACGCTGCTGGAACGGCTCAACGCCAAAACCGGCGCGCGATTAGATGAGGCCGTCAAGATCGGAAGGATCTCGGAAGAGACCGCGGCGCGGATCAAAACGCGGCTCGCCTCTTATTGGGCCGAGCAAGTCGACGTAAAAGGGCTCTATGAAGCCGGAAGACCGGATGGACGGCATTCGGGCAAACACGGAGGCCAATTCAGCCGGATTGCCGCCATGATCGGAATCTCCAAAGAAGACCTGGAGAAAGAGCTGGCGTCCGGCAAATCGCTGGCGGAAATCGCCCAGGCGCGCGGCATCAGCCGCGAGCAGCTGATTGAAAAGCTGAAGGACGGGCTGACCCCCACGCTGGAAAAAATGATCGACCGCAAGCGCCCGGCAACCGAAAGCCGCAAAGCACAATAAGCGGGTAACCACTGGTAAACCGTAAAAATACAAAAGAAGCAACCGTCTGCCAGCGGCCGCCTAACGAGAGGTGGGTCCCGGGGGGTTATACTGCAATTTCTGCGTCTCGCAGCCCCGGGGGTAACGCGGTAATTCCCGCGCGGCGTGGCCCGGAGGTTATGCTGCAACTCCCGCGCGCCGAGGCCCCGGGGCTGCGCGGTAACCCTGCACGGCGCGGCCCGGGGGTTATGCTGCAACTCCCGCGCGCAGAGGCCCCGGGGCTGCGCGGTAATCCTGCACGGCGTGGCCATGGTAAGTCCCGCGTGCCGAGGCCTCCCAAAGGTTCTACGCCGCTGATACTCAAGCGGCAGGCTTCTTTTTCCGCGCCTCGCTCGGCATCGGCCCAAGGCGGCAGCCGTAAAAAAGGCCTTCACCGGAACATTCCGGTGAAGGCCTTTTGCCGTCGGAGCGGATACGCTCCGGGGGGTTATTTTGCGGCTTCGTAGCGTTTGTTGACTTCGTCCCAATTGATCAGGTTCCAGAAAGCGGCGATGTAGTCGGGGCGTTTGTTTTGGTATTTCAGGTAGTAGGCGTGCTCCCAAACGTCCAGGCCGAGAACCGGCGTAGCGCCTTCCATCAGCGGGCTGTCCTGATTCGGGGTGCTGGTGACGGAAAGCTTGCCGTCTTTGACCACAAGCCAAGCCCAGCCGCTTCCGAAGCGGGTCGTCGCCGCTTTTGTGAAGTCTTCCTTGAACTTGGCGTAGCCGCCCAGTTCGCTTTCGATGGCTTGCGCAATTGCGCCGGTCGGCTCTCCGCCGCCGTTCGGGCTGAGCAGCTGCCAGAACAGGGAGTGGTTGGCGTGGCCGCCGCCGTTATTGCGTACCGCGGTGCGGATGGCTTCCGGCACGGCGTTGAGATCCGCGATCAGCTCTTCGACGGCTTTGTCGGCGAGCTCCGGAGCGCTTTCCAGCGCAGCGTTCAGGTTGTTCACGTACGTCGCGTGGTGACGGTCGTGGTGGATTTCCATTGTCTGGGCGTCGAAATGAGGCTCCAGCGCGTCGTTCGAGTAAGGCAAAGCAGGCAATTGATGGGCCATGGTGAATCCCTCCTGAATATGTAAATTTGGATTGTAAAAATATCCTTGCCTTTATTATAAACAATCTGCCTGTCTGTTGCAAAAATCATTGACTTTTCCGATCGGACCGGTTTCTTAAATCCCTTCATTTTCTGGTGAATACAAAATGCTGGAAGGCGCATTCTTGCAAGCGCTTTATATAAAGCGTTTACATAAATTTATGATTAAAAAGTTAATAAAATTTCATTTTTTCCTGCAAAAGGGGAGGAAATTATCTTTAAGATGGCGTAAAATAAACTCCGTATCGGATAATCATCTTCTGGGGAGAGACCTGCATGCACATTCGTTCTTTTCGGCTGTCGGATTATTTGTTCATAAACCGGCTGCTGGCTGAAGCTCTGTCCGAAGCCCTCTACGAGGAGACCAACAGCGCCCTCGCCAAGCAGTTGTCCTGGGACAGCGAGCTCGTCCTGGTTGCTGAAGAAGATGAGGAGATCGTTGGCGTCATTATCGGCACCATCGATCACAACAAAGGGTACTACTATCAATTGGCGGTCGACTCCGGCTATCGCCGGCGGGGAATCGGCAAGGAACTGATCCGCTCCCTCGAGAAACGCTTTCGCCAGCGGGAAGTCAGCACCATCCTTATCGCCGTGGACGAGGCTGACGACTCCAAGGAGCTATCGGTGTTCGACGCGGTCGGGCGGTTTGAGCGTTTTCTGCCGATCGGCAACCGCGCCCTGGCTATTGCGTCATCCAACTGACCGCATCCCTTTTGAAGCATATCGGTTCGCGATTGGCGCGCCGATATGCTTTTCTTGTATACTTGGAGGAAAGGTAAAAAAAGAGGCCGGTGTTCCAAATGACTCATGATGCCGATAACTTTATTATAAAAAGCTTCAAACATAACGGCCGCCTGCACCGCATGTGGATGGAAAACCGCCGGGTCCCCCAGGAGCTTCTGCATCCGGATCACGCGGCGCTGAATATGATCGTCACCGTCAACTGCCGCACCCGCATTGTGGAAGCGGTCGGAAACGAGTGGTACAGCCGCAACCCGGGCGTGTCTTTTTTTATTCCGGGGGCGTGGTACAATGTGGTCGCCCTGATCGAAAACAGCGGAATCCGGTATTATTGCAATGTGGCATCTCCGCCGTATGTGCACGAGAATGTGCTGACCTACATCGACTACGATCTTGACCTGATCGTAACGCCGCGCGGGGAGCGGATTCTGGTGGACCAGGACGAATACGAGCGCCACAAGCTATGCTATCACTACTCCACCGCCGTGGAGAGCAAGGTGATGGACGGGCTTTCCGAGCTGATGAAGCGCGCGGAGCGCAATGAAGAGCCGTTTAACCGCAGCCAGGTGAATGTCTATTACGAATGGTGGAAAGACCGGTACGGAAACGGCCGGACGCTATGAAACGACAGGGGCGAATTCATGAAAGAGGTTGAAATTTACACGGACGGCGCATGCTCCGGCAATCCCGGTCCCGGCGGCTGGGGGGCGGTTTTGTTTTTTGCGGGCCACCGGAAGGAGCTTTCCGGCGCGGAGCCGAACACGACCAACAACCGGATGGAGCTGCTGGCCGTCATCGAATCGCTGGGGCGTTTGAAGGAACCTTGCAAAGTGAAGGTTTACAGCGACTCCGCTTATTTGGTGAACTGCTTTCAGCAGGGATGGCACCGCGGCTGGGTTAAGAACGGCTGGGTCAACAGCAAGAAGCAGCCGGTCGAAAACCAGGACCTGTGGAAAAAGCTGCTGGCCCTCATGCAGACCCATCAGGTGGAATACGTCAAGGTCAAGGGCCACAGCGACAACGAGTGGAACAACCGCTGCGACGAGCTGGCCCGCGGCGCGATTGTGGCCATGACCAAAGGCGCGGCGCTTAATAATTGAGGCTGATAACTGTTCTCGTTTGTTGAATGCCGGAACTCATTTATCCGGAGCGAAGCGAGTGTAATAAAATCCAGTTTGGCGCAGCCGGCCCGGGAGGGTTTTGGAGCTGAAGGAGCACAGCGTTCGCCTTTGTTTTCAAATTTTCACCGCAGACAAGCGGGATTCATTGAACGAAATTTGAAAACAACAGCGACCGGAAGCCCAAATCCGGCAGGGTTGGCTGACCAGGCCAATTTTTTAGCAATGAGCTCATAAAGGAGGTACAAGCGTTGATCCGCAGCATACCGGATGCGACACCGACGGACTGGCTGCGGTTGAAGCAGGACATCGTTGCCGCCGCGCCGTCGCTCGGCATCGACAAAATCGGGTTTGCGTCCGCAGACCCGTTTACCGAATTGAAGCAGGCGCTGCTTACCCGAAGAGAAAAGGGCTACGAATGCGGCTTCGAGGAAACGGACATCGAGAAGCGTACCCGTCCCGAGCTGCTGTTTGACGAGCCGCGCTCGATCATCGCCATCGCCGTGGCTTATCCATCGAAGCTGCCGGACCCGCCGCGCTCAGAGCCCGGCGCGACCCGGGGCATCATCGCCCGGTCCGCCTGGGGCGAGGATTACCACAAGGCATTGCGCGACCGGCTTGCCAGGCTGGAGGAATTTCTCCGCGAGCGGGTGCCCGGCATGCGCACCGAAAGCATGGTCGACACCGGCGCGCTGGTCGACCGGGCCGTCGCGGAGCGGGCGGGTATCGGCTGGAGCGGCAAAAACTGCTCGATCCTTACGCCGGAATTCGGCTCGTGGGTGTACCTCGGGGAGATGGTGACCAATCTTCCGTTTCCGCCGGATACGCCGGTGACCGAGGATTGCGGCGATTGCACGCTTTGCCTGGACGCTTGTCCGACCGGAGCGCTGGTCGGCCCGGGGCAGCTTGATGCGACGCGCTGCATCTCGTTTTTTACGCAAACCAAGGACGAACTGCCGGACGAGGACAAGGAAGCGATCGGAAACCGGCTGTACGGCTGCGACACCTGCCAGGTCGTCTGCCCGAAAAACAAAGGGCTGAACTGGACGCATCACGCCGACTTGCAGCCGGACCCGGAGACGGTAAAGCCGCTTTTGCTTCCGCTCTTGAAAATCAGCAACCGCGAATTCAAGGAGCGTTTCGGCTCGGGAGCCGCCGCCTGGCGGGGCAAAAAGCCGATTCAGCGCAACGCCGTCATCGCGCTCGGACGGTTCCGCGACAAAAACGCGATTCCCGCGCTCGCGGAGCTGCTGGAAGCCGATCCGCGGCCGGAAATCCGCTCGGCCGCCGCTTGGGCGCTGCGCCGCATCGGAGGGCCGGAGGCGGAACAGGCGCTGAACCGTCAACCCGCACAGGGCGAAAGCGAATCGCCTCCAAAGGAATAACGACAACAGGGCAAGTCAAACGCGAGGAGGGGCCACGGTGAGATACGTAAGTCTGGATTCCGTTGAACCGGGACAATACTTGGGGAGAACCATTTTTGCCGGAAGCGGAGCGGTGCTCCTGGCCGAAGGCGTTCAGTTGACCGTTTATATGATCACCACCCTGCGGCGGATCGGAGTCGCGATGCTTTACATCCAGGACCCCGATTTTGAGGACGTCATTCCCGAGGAACCCGTTTCGGATGAAAACAAACGGATGATCATGAACCGGCTGGGCGAGGCGATGGAAGCCGTCCGGTCGGGGAAGGATTTTACCTCCAAAGCAGTCAGCGTCAGTGTAGACCGGCTGCTGGAGGACCTGTCGCACAATGCAGAGGTCATGATCCAGCTGACGGATATTCGCACCCGCGACAACGCTATGTTCGTCCATGCGCTGAATGTGGCGACCCTTTCGGTTGTAATCGGAATCAACATGGGCTACAACCAGATACAGCTGAAGGAGCTTGCCATCGGCGCGCTGCTGCACGACATCGGCAAGGTGGAGCTGATCACGGACGATGAATCGTCCGATCCGCATATGCATCATACCTGGCGCGGGTTTGAGCTGCTCAAGAACAAGCGCGAATTCAGCCTGCTGATCGCTCACGCGGCGTTTCAGCATCACGAGCGGCCGGACGGCGCCGGCATTCCCCGGGGGCTGGAAGCCGACCACATCCACCCGTACGCCAAAATCGTCGCCGTGGCCAACACCTACGACAACCTTCTGTACGCGCAGAACGGAAAAACGATGCTTCCGCACGAAGCCTGCGAAATGCTGCTTTCCATGGCCGGCACGCAGCTGGATCACGAGGTGCTGGTCCAGTTTATGAAAATTGTCTCCATTTACCCGACTGGCACCTCGGTCCGGCTCACCACGCGCGAAATGGGCGTTGTGGTAGGGCAGCACCGCGGACTGCCAAGCCGTCCGATTGTGCGGGTGGTCAAGCAGGCGTTTGACGGCGAAGTGGAAATCAAGGAAATCGATCTTGCGGTCCAGACCACCGTTTTTATCGAATCCGTCCATCCTTAACCGAAACCGCAAAAGGGATTTGTCCGTCTCCCGGCGGGCGTGGTATCATAGGTAGGTTCCAGAATCAGAAATTTGAGGTGACAAGCGAAAATGTGGGATTACATCATTCCAATCCTTACGTTGATCTTGGGAATCGTGATCGGGTTTGCCGTGGGCGTCTTCTACCTGCGCCGGCAAATGATGAAAATGCAGAGCGATCCCGAAATGCTGCAAAAGATGGCCAAGCAAATGGGGTATAACATGAACCGCCAGCAGCTGGCCAAGGCGCAGCAGATGATGAAGCAGCAGCAGGGCGGCGGCAAACCGCAGGCGCCGGGGAAACAACCGGGCCGCAAACGGTAAATCCGGACAAGCGCCGGCACAGGATTCAAAAAGAGACAGGAGAGTAACGCGAAATGGCATCCGAGGAGCTTCGCAACGACACGGTGGAGCGGAACCGGGAACAAATCGAAGAGCATGTCCGCGCCATTCTCCGCCTGATCGGCGAAGACCCCGACAGGGAGGGCTTGCGCGACACGCCCGCCCGGGTCACCCGCATGTACGAAGAGATCTTTTCCGGCTACGGGAACGACTACAAAGAAATGCTGGGCGTTACCTTCGACGAGCGGCACGAAGAGCTGGTGATGGTGAAGGACATCGTCTTCTACAGCCAATGCGAGCATCACATGGCTCCGTTTTTCGGGAAGGTGCACATCGCTTATATTCCGAGCGGCAAGATCGCCGGGCTCAGCAAGTTCGCCCGTCTCGTCGACGGAGTGACGCGCAAGCTGCAGGTGCAGGAGCGCATTACCTCCGAGATCGCGGATGTGATCATGGAGGTGTTGAAGCCGCACGGGGCGATGGTCGTGGTAGAGGCCGAGCATCTTTGCATGTGCGCCCGGGGCGTAAAGAAGTACGGAAGCAAAACCATTACCTCCGGCGTGCGCGGAATTTTCCGCCGCGATGTGGCGCTCCGGACCGAATTCATGTCGCTGATCAAAGAATAGACGCAAGCGCAAACAGGCAGGGGACAAGCCCCTGCCTGTTTTTTGCGGTATGCGCGCGGCCGGACCGCTTCGGCCCGATGGAGTTCGGAGCCGGCGGAAGCTTGCGTTCGTCAATACGGATGCCACTTGACCTGCCGGGCTTTGGCAAACCGTTCGTTCACATGGGGCCAGTAGACGACGTTCCACCAGGCGTCGATGTATTTGCCGCGTTCGGTCCGGTATTTCAGGTAATAGGCATGCTCCCAGACGTCAAGCGCGAGCAGGGGAATGACGTCCCATTGGGACAGATTCTGGTGCTTTTCGGCCTGGAGAATTTCCAGCCGGTGGCTGCGCGGGCTCCAGACCAGGATCGCCCAGCCGCCGCCTTCGACCTTTTCCGCCGCTTGGGAGAAATGCGTTTTGAACGCGTCGAAGCTTCCGAAATCCCGTTCAATTTGCGCCGCAATGGGGCCGGTTGCCTTGCCGCCCCCTTCCGGGTTCATGATGTTCCAGAACAGCGTGTGCAGGTAATGTCCCGCTCCGTTGAAGGCCGCTTCGCGCTCCCAATGCTTGATGAGGTCGAATTGGCCGGTTTCGCGGGCCTGCTGCATCATCTGTTCGGCCTTGTTCAGATCGTCGACGTATTTTTTATGATGAATGTCATGGTGCAGGCGCATTGTGGTTTCGTCGATGTGCGGCTCCAGCGCGTTGTAGGCATACGGCAGGGGCGGCAGGGTATGCCCTCCGATGGGAACGGGAGGCTGATCGGGAACGGGCGGAGCGGACCAGAGCCCTTCTCCCGTAGCGGTGCGCGGAATGCTTGACGGCTCTTCGGCATTCGCGGCGGCGAGCGCTTCGTCATCCCCGGTTCCCTGGACAGTATCGTTTTGCTCATCGGTGAGGTAAGGGCGGAGCGTGCGGACAAAATCTTCGGATTGGCGGCTCATCCGTACCGCCTCGGAGCGCAGAGCCGTTTCCGCGGAAGGAGCGGCCCACGGGTTATCCTCGTCGTCTTCGCCGGCAAAAAGCATCTGCAAATGGGAGGAGAACCGTTCCGACTGGGCCAGCGAGACGCGGAGCAGGTCCGCCGTGCGCGCCGCCAAATCCGGCCTGTCCTCCCAGGCCGCGGTCCCGGACACCGGCTGATTCAGCCGTGCGGCATATGCGCCGGTTTTGGCAAATTCCTTTTCCCACCGGATCAACAGCTCCTCCGCTTCGGGCTCCAGCTCCGGGGCGAGCGCCCGGAGCAGGGCGGCGTGTTCCTTTTCCCGCTCCTTCCAGTAACGGATTTCTTCAATGATCCGCAGCCGCCAGGCGGCGCGGGGTTCTTGGCTCATACGTTTGTCTCCTTTCGGCTGATCTTCCATCTGCCATTATATTTGCGCCGCCCCGGTTTCATGCCGGATGACCACTCCGCCTTTGCCAGGCTGTGCCCGCTGAGGTATACTGAGCGTAACAGGGTTTCATTCAATGAAACGAAAGGCGGTTCGAAAAATGGAAGATGCCAAGCTGACGGTGCGGGCCGTCGAACGAGCGCTCGATCTGTTGTTGTGCTTTGCGGAGGACAGCGATCTGAGCCTGACCGAAATGGCCGCGCGGGTCGGGCTGCACAAGAGCACCGCGCATCGTCTTCTTGCCTCTCTGGAGGGAAAAGGGTTTATCCAAAGAGACCCGGCGACCGAACGCTACCGGCTCGGCTACCGGATGTGGGAACTGTCCGCCAACCTGTCGCGGGAGGGCGACCCCGCCGTGCTGCTGCTTCCGGAAATGGAACGGCTTCGCGACCGGATAGGAGAAACGGTCAGCCTGTACATCCGGGATGACCTGGAACGAATCCGCGTGCAGGCGGTGCAGAGCAACCAGCCGATCCGCCGCGTCGCTCCGGTCGGGGTTCGGCTCCCCCTGCATGTGGGCGCAAGCGGCAAGGTGCTGGTCGCTTTTGCCGGTCCCGAGATCGGCGAACGCCTGCTGGCGTCGAAGGTGTGGGCCGGAAGCGGGCAAAAGAAAGCCTACCGGCAGCAGCTGGAGGAGACGAAGGCACAGGGATACGCGACCAGCATGGAGGAGCGGGAGGAGGGAGCGGCGGCCGTGGCCGCGCCGATCTTCGACCGCGCGCACCGGCTGGTGGCCGCCCTTGCCGTGTCCGGGCCTTCCAACCGGCTCACGGAGGACAAAATGCGCGAGGATGCGGAGCTGATTATGGAAGCCGCCAAGCGGATGGGGAACATGCTCAGCCCGCAATAGCGGCCGCCGCGCGACCGTGCAAGGATCGCAGAATCCTCAAAACCGCAGAGGATTGCAAACGGTGAAGCTTGCAGATATAGAAAGCTTGCAAACACGGAAGCTTTCAAACGCAGAAAGCTGCAATCGCAGAAAGCTGCATAATGCAGAAGGCTGCAAAATGCAGAAGCTTGGCAACGACAAAAAAGCCTTCGTCCGCTTGATTCGCGGACGAAGGCTTTCTTTGCGTTATGCTTTGCATTCCGCAGTCGGGACCGGCTTTATGCCTGCTCCACCGGCTTGTTCTGCTGCATGATTTGCCGCAGCACCGTCTGGAGGATGCCGCCGTTGCGGTAGTAATCCACTTCCACCATGCTGTCGAGCCGGACGACCGCCTCGAATTCGAAGGTGGAGCCGTCCTCGCGGGTTACGGTAACGCGCAGCTTTTGCCCAGGCTGTACCGCGTTGTCGAGCCCGGCGATCTCAAACGTTTCCGTGCCTGTGATGCCGAGCGTCCTCCAGCCGAAGCCTTCCGGGAACTGAAGCGGCAGCACGCCCATGCCGACCAGATTGGAGCGGTGAATTCGCTCGTAGCTCTCCGCAATAACGGCCTTCACGCCGAGAAGATAAGTGCCTTTGGCGGCCCAGTCGCGGGAGCTTCCCGTGCCGTATTCCTTGCCGGCCAGGACGAGAAGGGGAACGCCCTGCTCCTGATAGTTCATGGAGGCGTCGTAGATAGACATGACTTCTCCGGTCGGGAGATAGGTCGTGACGCCGCCTTCGGTTCCCGGCGCAACCGCGTTGCGGATGCGGATGTTGGCGAAGGTGCCCCGCATCATCACTTCGTGGTTGCCGCGGCGGGAGCCGTAGGAGTTGAATTCCTTGCGCTCGACGCCGCGCTCCAGCAGGTATTTCCCGGCGGGGCTGTCCGCCTTGATGTTGCCTGCCGGCGAGATATGGTCGGTCGTGACCGAGTCGGACAGCTGGGCCAGCACCTTCATGCCCTCGAAGCCGGCGATGTCGCCCGGTTCGCCTTCAAGACCGGCAAAGAAAGGCGGCTCCTGGATATACGTCGATTTTTCATCCCACTCGTACAGCTCGCCAAGCGGAACGTCCAGCGCGTTCCAGCGTTTGTTGGCCGTGAAAACATCCTTGTACTTGTCGTGGAACATGGCCGGGCTGACCGCCGTGCGGATCGCCTCGGAGATTTCGCGGGAAGACGGCCAGATGTCCTTCAGATAAACCGGCTGGTTGTCATGTCCATAGCCGATCGGGTCACGGGTAAGGTCAATGTTGACCGTTCCCGCCAGCGCATAGGCGACGACCAGCGGCGGGGAAGCCAGATAGTTGGCTTTCACCTGCGCATGGATGCGGCCTTCAAAGTTGCGGTTGCCGGAAAGCACGGCGGCGACCGTCAGATCGTTATCGGCAATCGCCGCGGAGACTTCGTCGGGAAGCGGTCCGCTGTTGCCGATGCAGGTCGCACAGCCGTAACCGGCGATATGGAAGCCGAGCGCTTCGAGCGGCTCCAGCAGCCCCGCCTTTTTGAGGTACTCCGTAACGACCAGGGAGCCGGGGGTCAGGCTGCTCTTGACGTATTCCGGCTTCACCAGGCCAAGCTCCACCGCTTTCTTGGCGACCAGGCCCGCGCCCAGCATGACGCTCGGGTTCGAGGTGTTCGTGCAGCTCGTAATCGCGGCGATAACCACCGCACCGGTTGCCAGCTTGCTGGTTTTGCCGTGCGGATGGACGACCTCCGCTTCGGCGGCGATTTGCTCCTCGGTCAGGCCGTAGCCGCCTTTGTCCAGCGGTGTGCGGAGGATCGATTCGAACGCTTCCTTCATCGCGGTCAGCTCTACGCGATCCTGCGGGCGTTTCGGCCCGGCCAGACTCGGCACGACGGTGGAAAGATCAAGCTCGATCGTGTCGGAGTAAACCGGGTCTTTCGTTTCCGCGTCGCGGAACATGCCCTGCTGCTTGTAATACGCTTCGACCAGCTCGATCTGCTCTTCGCTGCGCCCGGTGCTGCGCAGGTAGCGCAGGGTTTCGGCGTCAACCGGGAAAAAGCCGATGGTCGCGCCGTATTCCGGTGACATATTGGCGACGGTCGCCCGGTCGGAAAGGCTGAGGCTGTCGAGCCCGGGGCCGAAATATTCGACGAACTTGCCGACGACGCCTTTTTTGCGGAGAATTTCCGTAATCGTCAGCGCCAGGTCGGTTGCGGTTGCGCCTTCCGCCAGCGAGCCGGTCAGCTTGAAGCCGATCACTTCCGGGGTCAGGAAGTACAGCGGCTGTCCCAGCATGCCGGCCTCGGCCTCAATGCCGCCGACGCCCCAGCCGACAACGCCAAGGCCGTTGATCATCGTGGTGTGCGAGTCGGTGCCGACCAGCGAATCCGGGAAAACCTCGATCTCGTCCCCAACCGTTTTCGTGGCCGCGACGGAAGCGAGGTACTCCAGGTTAACCTGGTGGACGATGCCGGTGTCCGGGGGGACGGCGCGGAAGTTGTCGAAGGCGGTCTGGGCCCACCGGAGAAACCGGTAGCGCTCCTCATTCCGCTCGAATTCGATCGCTTCGTTGTAGGCCAGCGCCTCCGGGGTGCCGAACTGGTCGACCATTACCGAGTGGTCGATAACCAGGTCCACCGGAACCAGCGGGTTGATCCGTTTCGGGTCCCCGCCCATCCGCTGCACGCTCGAGCGCATGGCTGCGAGGTCGGCGACGACCGGCACGCCGGTGAAGTCCTGCAGGACGATCCGCGCCGGGATAAACGGGATCTCCTTGTTCAGCTCGGGGGTTTCCGCCCAGCTTGCAATCTGTTTGACATGCTCGTTGGTAATCGCCCGTCCGTCGAACTGCCGGACCGCCGCCTCCAGCAGCACTTTGATGGAGAAGGGGAGCCGATGGATTTTGCCGAGCCCCCGTTCTTCCAGCTTTTGCAGGCTGTAGTAAACGTACTCACGGCCGCCGGTCTTCAGTGTGTCTTTGATGTTGAAGTGGTCTTTTCTTGCCATTCGGTCAAGCCTCCTTGTCGTTCTGGTCGTCATTTCCGTACGAGATCGCTTTGTTTCATACCGTGAAACACGATTTCAAAATAATCATCTTCTTTAGTATACCGAGTTTGGGAGGGGGATTGCAACTTTTTTTAGCCTGTTTTGACGGTTAGGCGGGCTTCCTTTTTTAGGAGGCGGGCAGTCGCTGCGGCAGGAGGGAGAAGGCTGCGGCGGCTGTCGGGATTCCGGAGGCAGGGGCTGCGGCGGCATGATCATTTTAGCAGGCGGGGGGTCGCGGCGGTCATCATTTTTCGGGCCGTTTTGTAATAAAATGCAATAGTTCGGGGGAGCGGGTGTCAAGGCTTATTTACTCAAGCGCAGCACAGCTGATGGCGAAACGCGCCTAATCCGGCAACATCAAATGATAGGCTGGAGCTACAGGGTACGATCGATTGGAGTTTCACGGAGACGATAGGCTGGAGCTTTCAGGGCGCGATCATTGGGGTTTCGGGAGACGACAGGCTATAGCTTCAGGGCGCGATCATTGGAGTTTGACGGAGAGATAGGCTGGAGCTTCAGGGCATGATTGATTGGAGTTTCACGGAGACGATAGGCTGGAGCTTCAGGGCGCGATCGATTGGGGTTTCAGGAGACGACAGGTTGGATTTTAGTTGGTATATGTTAGGGTTGCCGCTATCCATTCGGGGAGAGGGGGCTTCAAAGCCCGTTTCTCGAGGGATAGTTGGTATTCGTGAGAGTTTCTTTGGGTGCAGGATGTTGGGATCCGACTACGCTCGCCCCTTTGCGGGGCCGCCTTACCGTTAGTTGCTTTTTCCTGATTGGCCTCGTATGAAAATAACGCAAAACCAACTCCTAGTCATCATGGTGTACGGCAGGCAGGATGGTGGTGCAGGAGCTAACGGTTGCCACAGCGGCTATTTGCCCAAAAAAGGGAGGTTTGAAAATGTAACGGTTGCCACAGCGCTTATTTTCGTTTTTTTGCCGATTTTGCCCGGGTTTTTCTCGAATAAGCTCTGTGGCAACCGTTAGCTTTTAAAAGAGTCAGTTTTGGCGTGAATAAGCTCTGTGGCAACCGTTAGCCCTCAGTGCTCTCCCGCACCACTTGCCACCATGAGAAATTGGGGGCTTGCTTTTTTAGGACAGAGAAAAAAATTAAGGGGCGGAGAAAATTAAAGTGTGAAATAAAGGGTGAAAAGGGGTGTGAAAAAGGGGCGAAGAAAAAGACGGCGGCTCAGAAGCGATAGACGCAGCGGGAAGTTTTAGCGAAAGGACGGTCCGGGCGGTAAATACACGTGGCAGCAGCCATTTGTGGGAGTCGTACAAACAAAACGGGAAGGAACGAAATAGCATTCGGGCCGCCGGCCTGGTTTCATTTATGCAATTGGTATCCGAAAGCGGAACGGGGAACGGCCTGCTCGACAGGCTGGGCGATAGCAGGAATGCGGATTGGGAGGGATGCCGATGGACCGGAAAACGCTTATGCGGGAATACGCCCGCGCCTGGGGCCGGATGGAAGCGGACTGCGAGCCGGAACGGATTGCGGCGTGCATTGAAGACGAGACCTATTACCGCCTGCAGGTTCCGCGCCTAACCCGGCTGCGCCGCCAGCGGGAAGAGCGCGGAGTGACGCCTCTGGGCAGCGAAGTCCGGCTTCGCCTGCTTGCGGAACGGCCCGCCTCGCGGGAGCGCGCGCCATACGCGGAAGAGGCGGTTTTGGCAGCCGTCGAGCTCCGCACCCGGCACGAATACCGGCTCGATGGCATTCCGCATTTCGAGGAGCGGGCGGAGCGGGAGACGCTTTTGCTTGCGCGGCGCTCCGGCGGCTGGCGGATTTCCGCCGTGCTCCCGGCGCGCGAAACCGGCGCCGCGGGGCTGCCTTGGCCGCCTGCGCCTGAGCGGGCGGCGGACACGCGCGGATTTCCGCCCTTCGCTCCGGCGGGTTCGCTGCTCCCCTTGGCGGGGACCGGTGCCGTTTGGCCGGCCGCAGCCGGGAGCACCGGCTCGGGGTGGCCCGTCCTGCCGGCCGCAGCGTGGAGCACCGGCTCGGGGTGGCCTGACCAGCCCTCCGCAGCGTGGAGCACCGGCTCGGGGTGGCCCGTCCTGCCGGCCGCGACCGAAACCTCCCGCCCGGAATGGCCCGGCCGGGCGGCCGTCTACGACCGGAAAAGCGCCGTCGCTTACGCGGACCGCTGGTGGGAAAGCGCCAACCCCGCCTATCTTGCATTTGAAGTGGATTGCTCCAATTATGTCTCGCAGTGCATCTTTGCAGGCGGAGCGCCGATGAACTATACTGGAAGCAGAGGCTCCGGCTGGTGGTACCGGGGCATGAGCGGCCGGCGCGAGCTGTGGAGCTACAGCTGGGCCGTGGCCGACAGCCTTCGCCGGCATCTGACGGCCAGCCGGACCGGTCTTCGCGCCGAAGCGGCGGACGGCCCCGACGGGCTGACGGAAGGGGATGTCATCTGTTATTGCTGGGACGGCGACGGCCGGTACGGACACAGCACGATCGTCACGGCGCTTGACGCCAAGGGCATGCCTCTGGTCAATGCGCATACGGTCAGCAGCAAACGCCGCTACTGGGACTACCGCGACTCGCACGCCTGGACCCCTCGGACACAGTACCGTTTTTTTCATTTGACGGACCGCTTTTATTAACCGTCCCCCTTGCCGGAATGCAGCGGACGGCTTCGACCGGCTTCGTTTTCATAGCTTTATGTTCATTATATCCAGACGCTCCGCGGCACGCGTTCAGGCAGCGCCGCCGGAAAACGCGCGATACATATCGGGAGGTTTTCATGACGAATAAAGTTCGGGTTGGTCTTGTATACGGAGGCCGTTCCGGGGAGCACGACGTTTCCCTGCAAACGGCCCTGGCGGTAATAAAAGCGTTTGACCACGAGAGGTACGAAGTTCATCCGTTTTACATTGACCGCAGAGGGGGCTGGCAGGCGGGGGCTGCGCTCCAGGGTCCTGTGGAAACCGTCGCCGAGCTGACCTTCGGCCGGCCGGAAGCTCCGCTTCCGGGCGAAACCGCCGCCGTGGTGCAGGCCGCTTCAGACACGGCGCCGCAAACGCTGCGGCCGGGCCCGGTCGCGTCGCTGTTCGCCGGTGCCGGAGAAGCCGAACGCAAGCTGGACGTGGTCTTCCCGCTCCTGCACGGCACCTTCGGCGAGGACGGCACGATTCAGGGGCTTCTGGAGATGGCCGATATCCCTTATGTCGGAGCAGGCGTTTTGGCTTCGGCGGCCGGCATGGACAAAGTCGTCATGAAGAAGCTGTTTGCCCAGGAGGGCCTGCCGCAGTGCATGTACCGCCATTTTACGCGCAGCCAATGGGAGAAGGATCAGGTTTATTTTCTGATGGAAATTGAAATCGCCCTGGGCTATCCCTGCTTTGTCAAACCGGCCAACCTCGGCTCCAGCGTCGGCATTTCCAAGGCGTCCAACCGGGAAGAGCTTCTCGAAGCCGTCAAGCTGGCTTTTAAATACGACCGCAAAATCATTGTAGAGGAAAACGTGGACGGCCGTGAAATCGAGGTGGCGGTGCTCGGCAACGACGACCCGCAGGCATCCGTTCCGGGAGAAATTGTGTCCTCAAGCGATTTTTATGATTACAAGGCGAAGTATGTGGACGGCAAATCGACGATGGTCATTCCGGCGGAGCTGGACCCGGAAACGGCGGAACGCATCCGCGAGCTTGCGGTGCGGGCCTTCTGCGCCATTGACGGAAGCGGCTTGTCCCGGGTCGATTTTTTCCTCGGCCGCAAGGACGGGCAAATTTACCTGAACGAAATCAATACCATGCCGGGCTTCACCCCGTTCAGCATGTACCCGCTGCTCTGGAAGGAAACGGGCAAGCCGTACGGCAAGCTGCTGGATGAATTGATCCAGCTCGCTCTCGACCGGCACGCGGAGAAGCAAAAGCTGCAATTCACATTTGAAATCGGCGGGTGATTGGAATGGGCTTTGCCACGGAGATCAATTCGATCTGCAAGTTCAAATCGCAGCGGGAGCTGGACGATCTGCTGGAATACGGCGTTTGCAAAATGACCAAAACCGGCTTCCGCATTTTCCCGACCGGCCAGAAGGCCATCGCGTATGCCCCGGACAACCGGGCGGTCGCCATCGTCAAGATCGTCGTTTCGATCGCCGAAATTGATTTTCAGGGAAACGAAGTGACCGGGGTGGAAATGGAGCTCGTCCGGCTGCTGACGGAGCAGGAGGCCGAGGTGCAGACCGTGCTTGCCTACGAGATGTATTTCCGCGATCAGGAGGAAGGGGCCGGAAGCTGAGCCTTTTCCGGGTAGCGCATCAATCCGCGTAAATGCGGCGCGGCGGGACCGCTTCGACGCACCGGCCGGCAGCGATGAAGAGAGCGCTTATTGCATAAAATGCGTGTTGTCCGGGCGGAGAAGGGGCAGACTAACGGGAAAGAATCGGCATTCCCGGGAGGGCTTCCCCATGATTGTACGCTTCGGATATGTCGCCATGTCGGTAGAGGTGGCGAACGCCTCGCCGTCCAAAACGATGACCGCCACCCAGTTCGCCAAAATCCCGGACCGGGCGGCCGCCCTGCGGAAGCTGGAACGGATCGCCGCCGAAAACCTGCACAACACGCTGCGGCTTTTGCGGCACAACCGGGCCCACGACATCCGGGTGTTTCGCTTCTCGTCCCGTCTTGTGCCTCTTGTCACACATCCGGAGACGGAAGGCTGGAATCCGCTGCCCGCGCTGGCGGACAGCTTTCGGGAAGTCGGGGATTACGTCAAGCTGCACGGCATGCGGACGAGCTTTCATCCCGATCACTTCACCGTTCTGACCACTCCCAAAGAGGATGTGCTGCGGAAATCGTTGCAGGACCTGCATCATCAGGCGGGCATGCTTGCGGCCATGGGGCTGGACGAGCGGTCCAAATGCAACATCCATATCGGAGGCACCTACGGCAGCAAAGAGACCGCCCTGGCCCGGTTCCACGAGCGTTTTGCGGCCCTGCCGGACGAGATCAGAAACCGGCTTACGCTGGAGAATGACGACAAAACATACACGGCGCTGGAGACGCTGGAATGCGCCGAGCAAGTCGGCGTCCCGATGGTGCTCGACATCCATCATCACCTGGTTAACCCGGGGGGAGGCGAGCGGGCGGAAGAGCTCTGGCCGAGAATCCGGCGCACCTGGGAACGGGACGGGGCGGCTGCGATCCCGCCCAAGATTCACGCCTCGAGCCCGAAATCGGAGTCCGATATGCGGGCGCATGCCGATTATGTAGATCCCGGTCCGCTGCTGGAGTTTTTCCGCCGGGTAGCGGAAGGCACCCCCCGGCTGGACGTAATGATCGAAGCCAAGCAAAAGGACGGAGCTTTGTTTCGGCTTATGGACGAGCTGACAAAGATGGAGGGCGTCCGGCGCCTGGACGGCGCGTCCGTCGAGGTTTAAGCCGGGCGGGCGGCGGACGGGCCGCGGCATGGCAGCCGGATAGCCGGGGGCCATGCCTTTTCCGTTTTGCGGGTTTGTCAGGAGTAACGATAATTTTTGGCTACTGCTCCGTGGTTTTTCCCGGGGAACTCTTTTATACTAAATGAAACGCAAAACTACCGGAAATGAGTGATCCTTTTGGCAGACCAACCGAACGTGCATTTTTCCCCGAGCGGCAAAAGCTATACGGCCGTCGCCATCAACACGGCGGCGAAGGCGGGAGAATGGATCAAAAGCAAGCTGGGCGCCTTCACCTCGCTTCAGGTAAAGACCTCGCAGCACGACCTGGTGACGGAGATTGACAAAGGGTCGGAAAAGCTGATCAAAAATTTGATCCTGACGCATTTCCCGACGCATTCGTTTTTGGGGGAGGAAGGCGTGGAGCCCGGTCCCCTGGCCTCCGCCAAGGCGCTGGAGGAAGCAAGCTCCGCGGAATACCTGTGGATTGTCGATCCGATCGATGGAACGACCAATTTTGTGCATACGTTTCCCTTTTATTCGGTTTCCATCGCCCTAGCCTATAAAGGACAAGTTATCGTAGGTGTGGTTTATGACCCGTCGCGGGATGAGCTGTTTGTAGCCGAAAAGGGGAAAGGCGCCTATCTTCGCGGGCGGCCGATCCGGGTGGCGGAAGAGAGCACCCTGGCCACGAGCCTGGTTGCCACCGGCTTTCCGACCGACCGCAGTCTGGCCGAAGCCAACATGAGAGGACTTACGGCCATGGTTCCAAAGGTGCGCAATGTCCGCAACGGCGGCTCTGCCGCCCTTCATTTGGCCTATGTCGCGTCGGGACGCCTGAGCGCTTTTTGGGAAGTAAACCTCAATGCCTGGGATCTGGCGGCCGGCGCTCTCCTGGTGCAGGAGGCGGGCGGACGGATCAGCGATACCCGGAACACCGACTATCATCTCGGCGTCCGGCATGTCGCTGCCACAAACGGTCATATTCACGACGAACTGATTTCGGTTCTCCAGGAAGCCGATGCGACCGGCTACTAGGAAAGAAGTCTCTCAAATGCTGAAGATTTGTAAAATTGTGTCGGGCTCTGCCTTGTGCTATTGCTAATTATTGCTTGGGACCTTATACTTGTAATATCGACAAGGACTGTGGTCCTAACAGCAGATAGCGATAAGGGCAAACCCGCCGAAAGACGGGGACGCAAAGCCTCGGGCCTAAAGGAACAGAAACTCCCATGGCAGCCGGGTTGCCGAACAACATGTTGCGAACTTGTTGGGATGACCGGTATCGCTTGATTCGCAGATTTTTTTGGGAGTGAGGCGAGGAAAATGCAGGCAGAGTACATCAACCCGTTTCTAATGTCTTCCTGCACGGTTATCGAATCGTTGATTCAGGTGAAGCCGACGCTGGGAGAATTGAAGATCAAACTCATTGAGATGCAGGACAATCACGTCTGGCTCAAAATCGGCATTGTGGGCGGAATGACCGGGGACATCCTGTTCGGCTTTCCCGAACCGGTTGCGCTGAAGATCGCCTCCGCCATGATGGGCGGTTACGCTCTGACAGAGTTTGACGAAATCAGCCGCAGCGCCATCTCCGAGCTGGGCAACATGATCAGCGGCAATGCAAGCACCCTTTTGTATAACCAGGGCATTGTCGTCGACATTACGCCGCCGTTTTTTATGGAAACCGGCAACTTGCCCGGCAACGGCAAGCTGAAGTCGATGGCGATTCCGCTGAATCTTCAATCCTACGGGCAATTTGATATTTACGTGGTCGCGGTTTAACCGCCCGGCAGCCCGTAATCCGTAACCCGGCATCCCTCTCCCGCAGGCGGAGAGGATTTTTTTTGCCCGGAGCAAATGGGCCATTCGCGAAAAGGAATGGCTACGCCCCGAGTAAAAAGGAATCGTAACCTGCATCAGGGGCGTAAAGAGTGCGTTCCGCATGCAGGGGCGCATTGTCTGAGCGGATCGCAGGAGTGCGAGGGAAGTACACAGCCGCTACGGAAAACAAAAAAACCGGCATCCTGCCCAATAAGGGCGGAATGCCGGTTTTGCTGTTTCCGGAATCGGCTTAGCCGAGGACGACTTCCACCTGATGGGTGCCGCCATCGCCGATAACCGGCAGGATGTTGCCTTCGATTTCCTTGCCGTCTACCGTTACCTTGGCCACGCCTTTTTGGACATGGTTCGGGTTCGACACTTTGATTTCAAACGTGTCGCCGCGGAAGACGCGGGTAATCGTGTAACCGTCCCATGCCTGCGGAATGCAGGGGTCTACCATCAGCCCGTCAAACTCCGGCTTGATGCCGAGAATCGCCTGGGTAATGGCGACGAAGTTCCAGGAGGCCGTGCCGGTCAGCCAGGAGTTCTTGGCTTCGCCGTGGCGAACCGCGTCGCGTCCGGCGATCATTTGCGAGTAGACGTACGGCTCCATGCGGTGCAGGTCGCTGATCTCTTCGCGGTATGCCGGTGCAATCTTGCTGTACACCTCGAACGCGCGGTCGCCGCGGCCGACAACCGTTTCCGCGATCATGATCCACGGGTTGTTGTGGCAGAAAATCCCGGCGTTTTCTTTGTAGCCCGGGGGATAGGAAGAGATTTCGCCCAGGTTGATGTAGTACTTGGAATAAGGCGGCTGCTGCAGCACGATGCCGTGCTTGGTTTCGAGCTTCTCGACGACGGAATCGAGGGCTTTTACGGCGTCGCCCGTTTCCACCCCGATGCCGGCCATGACGCACATGCCTTGCGGCTCAATGAAGATTTGACCTTCTTCGCATTCCTTCGAACCGATCTTGTCGCCGAAGTGGTCGTAGGCGCGGAGGAACCAGTCTCCGTCGAAGCCGTGCTTCATGGTCGTTTCTTTCATGCCGTTGATGAGGGCTTCCGCTTCGGCGGCGTCCTTATCCAGGCCGCGGCGGCGGCAGAGCTCGATATAGTCGGGGCCTACGAACACGAACAGGCCGGCGATGAACACGGATTCCGCCACTTTGCCTTCAATGTTCTCCGTCGTCTGGAACGATTCGCCCGGCGTGTTGGAGAAGCAGTTCAGGTTCAGGCAGTCGTTCCAGTCGGCGCGGCCGATCAGCGGCAGCCCGTGCGGCCCGAGGTTGTTCGGCACGTGGTAGAAGGAGCGCTTCAGGTGCTCGAACAGGGTAGCGGTGTTGTCCGGGTCGTTGTCGAACGGAACTTGCTCGTCCAGGATGCTGAAGTCGCCGGTTTCCTTCACGTAAGCGGCGGTTCCGCTGATCAGCCACAACGGGTCATCGTTAAAGCCGATGCCGACTTCGGTGTTGCCGCGTTTCGTGAGCGGCTGGTATTGGTGATACGCGCTGCCGTCCTCGAATTGGGTGGCGGCGATATCGAGAATCCGCTCGCGGGCCCGTTCCGGAATCTGGTGAACGAAGCCGAGCAGGTCCTGGTTGGAATCGCGGAAGCCCATGCCGCGGCCGATGCCGGATTCGAAATAGGAGGCGGAGCGGGACATGTTGAACGTAACCATGCATTGATACGGATTCCAGATGTTGACCATCCGGTTCAGCTTTTCGTCGCCGCTTTGGATCATGTATTTCGAGAGCAGGTTGTTCCAGTAGGAAGCGAGCTCGGCCAGGGCGGCGTCCACGTCTTCGTCCTTCGCGAACCGGGCGATCATGGCTTCCGCGCGGGTCTTGTTGATGACGCCGAGGGATTCCCATTTCTCTTCCTGCGGGTTTTCAACATAGCCGAGAATGAAGATGAAGGTTTTCTCTTCGCCGGGCGCGAGGGAGATGTCCAGGCTGTGCGAGCCGACCGGATACCAGCCGCTGGCGACGGAATTGGACGATTTGCCGGCGGCCACCGCTTGCGGGTTATCCAGGCCGTTGTAAGCGCCGAGGAACGTGTCGCGGTCGGTGTCAAAGCCGGTTACCGGCGCGTTTACGGAATAGAACGCAAAATGGTCGCGGCGCTCGCGGTACTCGGTTTTGTGGTAGATGACCGAATCCTTCACTTCCACCTCGCCGGTGCTCAGGTTGCGCTGGAAGTTGGTCATGTCGTCGTAAGCGTTCCAGAGGCAGAACTCGGCAAACGAGAAAAGGGTAACCTTCTTGTCCGCATTCGATGTATTGCTGACGGTCAGCTTGTGGACTTCGCCGTTGTAGCCGAGCGGCACGAAAGCGAGCTGGTTGACTCGGATTCCGTTGCGTTCGCCGGTGATCGAGGTATAGCCGAGACCGTGGCGGCATTCATAGAAGCTGAGCTCCTTCTTGACCGGCATCCAGCCCGGCGTCCAGAAGTCCCCTTGGTCATGCAGGTAATAGTAGCGGCCGCCGTTGTCCAGCGGGATGTTGTTGTAGCGGTAGCGCGTCAGACGGCGCAGGCGGGCGTCGCGGTAAAAGCTGTAGCCGCCGGCGGTGTTGGAAATGAGCCCGAAGAAGTTTTCATTCCCCAAATAGTTGATCCAAGGATGCGGGGTTTGCGGCGTGTTGATGACGTATTCCTTCCGTGCGTCGTCAAAAAATCCGAATTTCAACAAACACAACTCCTCTCATGATAGAAAGCTGGGGGGTGGAGCGTTTATAAACGCGCGTTCACGACGCGCGCGGGATGAACCCCTTGCGGGGGCATCTTCGGCGGAGCGCCCGGCCGGCAAGCTATCGGGCGGCCGGCGGACAGCAGGAATCCCGCACCACCAGGCTGGTGGGGAAGCTGGAGTAGCTGAAGGAAGCGTTTTCTTTGCTGCACATCGCAATGACCGTTTCGGCGGCAGCGCGCGACATTTCGTATATTGGCAGACGCACGGACGTGAGGGCCGGGGTCAGCCGGGAAGCGATCGCGGAATCGTCGAAGCCGACGACCGAAACATCTTCCGGGACGCGCAGCCCGCGCTCCCGCAGCGCTTCGATGGCGCCGATCGCCATTTCGTCGTTGGCGGCAAAAAAAGCGGTCGGCGGCGGTCCTTCGTCCAACAGCCGCAGCGTTTCGCGGAAAGCGGTCTGGCGCAGGAAATCGCCTTCGACAATATGCCGTTCCTCCGCCGGAAGTCCGTGCTCTTCCAGCGTGGAGCGGTAGGCCAGGTAACGCTCGCGGCCGGAATACGTGCTGAGCCGCCCGCTGATGAAGCCGATGCGGCGGTGGCCGAGTCCGATCAGATAGCGGACGGCCTCGACGCTGCCGGCGTAGTCCTTCGAATTGACGACCGACACGGTGTTGCTGTCCAGCCGGTGCTGCGTAAGCTCGGCCGGATCGAAGTCTGTCAGCACGAGCGGGTTTCCAAGCTGCACGATGCTGCGGATTTCCTCGATGTTCTTCTGGGTTCCGACAATGACCCCGCCGTCAATCCGCTTTTGCAGAAACGCCTGGCGGATCTTCTGATAGTCTCCGGTCGAGTAGACGGTGTGGATCAGGACGTAGTAGCCCATGGCGTTCACCGTATCCACGAGCGCATCGACGAACGGAGCGAAATAATCGTTTTGGTAAATGCGGTTGGCGGGCGCTTTCTCCGCCGTGCTCACCACGAACAGCCCGATGGTTTCGCTGCCCTTGCCCGCAAGCACGCGGGCGGAGGTGTTCGGTTCGTAATGATATTCTTCGATGACCTTCATTACCTTGCGGCGCGTCTCTTCCGGCACGTTCCGGTAATTATTGATCACCCGGGAAACCGTGCTTCGGGAAACGCCCGCGAGTTTGGCAATATCTTCGCTGCGCATGGCACCCTCCCCGTTTTGATAAACGCGCGTTCACAATCATTTTAGTGCAGACTTCCAAAAAAAACAATCTTTTTCTGATGGAAGCCCGCCTCCGGCAGATGTCTGCTCAAAGGCGGCACGAAAAGAAAGCGGAAAGGGAGCCAGCCGACTTTTTCCGGTAAGGCGTGCGCACCCTTTTGTTCACTCGATCGACAAAAAAGAAGTCGGGATTGGCTATAGAGAGCCATGAAAACTAGCGGTAAAATGGATAAAAATACAAGAATTTCTTTCATTCGGAAGAGAAAAAGAGAGGAGCCTTGCTCGAAAAAGGTAGAGAAGGAGGTCGGCTTTTGCGGCGCTCCGGCAGGAGCCGGAAGGAGAAACAACCGAAACCGGCGGCAATCGGCAGAGGAGGTGGGGCGGTAACGTTGCCTATTGAAGCGGACAAGCGTCCGCGGGCGTGAGACAGGAACGTTTTGCAAGCGGTTACTTTACCCCGAAAATGGAGGAGTGAACAATGAAACGGTTGCTCCGGCAAGCCGCGGTGCTTGCCCTTGCGTTCGCGCTCGTTTTGGTTTCGTTCTCGCTCGGACGGCCCGCGCCGGCCAAAGCCGCCGCGTCGCCTTTTGTGGATACCGACGGCACCCGCTTTGTGCTGAACGGCAAAGATTTTTACTTCGCCGGCACGAACAACTATTACTTTCATTACAAGTCGCAAAAGATGGTGGACGATGTGTTTGCGGACATGGCCGCCATGGATTTGAAGGTCATCCGCATTTGGGGCTTTCTGGACGGAGCGTCCGCCGACGGCAGCGTCATTCAGCCGTCTCCCGGCGTTTACGACGAGAGCGGCCTCAAAAAGCTGGATTACGCCATTTACAAGGCCGGCGAGACCGGCGTGAAGCTTGTTCTGCCGCTCGTGAACAACTGGGACGACTTCGGCGGAATGAACCAGTACGTCAAGTGGTTCTCGGCCGGATCGCACGACGCGTTTTACACCAATCCGTCTATCAAGCAGGCTTACAAAAACTACGTGAGCCATTTGCTGAACCGGGTGAACACCTATACCGGGGTCAGATACAAGGACGATCCGGCCATCATGACCTGGGAGCTGGCCAACGAGCCGCGCAGCCAATCCGACAAAACGGGCAACACGCTGGTCGCCTGGGCGGATGAAATGAGCACCTTCATCAAATCGATCGACTCCAACCACCTGGTGGCGGTCGGGGACGAAGGATTCTACAACATTCCGGGCCATTCCGACTGGAACTACAGCGGAGGCGAAGGCGTCGACTGGATGAGGCTGACGGCTCTTCCGAACATCGACTACGGGACCTTCCATCTGTACCCGGACCATTGGAACCGGACAGCGGACTGGGGAACCCAGTGGATCAAGGACCACATCCGCGACGGCAAAACGCTCGGCAAGCCGGTCGTGCTGGAAGAATACGGCTTCCGCGAAAGCGGCACCCGCAACCAGGTCTACCAAACCTGGCTCCGTACCATTGAGGAGGAAGGCGGCGCGGGCAGCCAGTTCTGGATTCTGACCGGGATTCAGGACGACGGCAGCCTGTACCCGGATTATGACGGCTTCCGCATCGTCTATCCGAGCGCGGCGGCCGATGTCATTATCGCCCACGCCCAGGCGATGAACGCCAAATCGGGCCCTCCGGCGGTTCCCGCCGCTCCTGCGGGGGTCGTGGCATCCGCAGGCAGCGGCACGGCGGCGCTTTCCTGGAACGCGTCGGCCGGCGCAGCGGGCTACAAGGTGAAGCGGGCGGCAGTGAGCGGCGGCCCGTTCACGACGGTCGCCACGGTGACGAACGGCCGGACTTATACGGATACCGGCCTGACCAACGGCACGACGTATTATTACGTCGTCAGCGCCTTCAACAGCGCCGGTGAATCTCCCGATTCCGCCCCGGTCGGCGTGCTTCCGCAGCTGTCCGTGCCGGGCGGTCTCACGCTGTCGGCGTCGCCCGGAAACGCCAAGGTTTCGCTCTCCTGGACGGCTTCGGCGGGTGCGGCGAGCTACACCGTGCAGCGCTCGGCGGCAGGCGGAGCTTACACCGCGGTGGCCAGCGGGTTGACGGCTCTTGCCTACACGGACGCCACGGCGGCGAACGGCACGGCCTACTCCTACCGGGTGCTTGCCGTCAACGCCGCGGGCTCGACGGCATCGAACGCCGTTTCCGTTACGCCGGGCACGGTGAGCTCCCTGAAGCTGGAGTACCGCGCGGCGGATACCACCGCGGCGGATAACCAGATCAAGCCGCATTTCAATATCCGCAACACGGGCACGGCTCCGGTCGACCTGTCCACGCTGAAAATCCGGTATTACTTCACGAAGGACGGCAGCGCCGGAGTCAACGCCTTCATTGACTGGGCGGCTGTCGGCAACGCAAACGTAACGGCGCTGACCGGAAGCGCGTCGGGCACGAACGCAGACACGTATCTGGAGCTCGGCTTTGCCGCGGGCACGCTCGCACCGGGGACGCAAACCGGGGATATCCAGGTGCGTCTGGCAAAAGCCGACTGGACGAACTTTAACGAAGCGAACGACTATTCGTTCGATCCGACCAAAACGGCTTACGCCGAATGGAATCGTGTCACCTTGTATCAAAACGGCCTTCTGGTCTCCGGAATCGCGCCCTGACGGGCCGCTCGTTCGGAAGTAACGGCCGGAAAGGAAACGATTCGCACGAGGGAGGCTGTTGGAGCGAAAGCTCAAAACGGCCTCTCCTTAACCAATTTGGAGGGATGACGATCATGAGGAGAAACTGGAAAAGCAAGACCGCCACGGCGGCTTTGGCGGCGGGGCTTGCGCTGACGGGCGTTTCGTCCGCCTACGGCGCGCCCCAGGCCCAGGCGGCGCCCGCCTATAATTATGCCGAGGCGCTGCAAAAATCGATGTATTTCTACGAAGCGCAGCGCGCCGGGGAATTGCCGGCCGGCAACCGGGTGAGCTGGCGGGGGGACGCGGCGCTTCAGGACGGCGCCGATGCCGGGCTCGATCTGACGGGCGGCTGGTTCGACGCGGGAGACCACGTCAAATTCAACTTCCCCATGGCCGCCAGCACCACGCTTCTGGCCTGGGGCGGCATTGAATACGGTAACGCCTACAAGTCCACCGGGCAATTTGACGAGCTGCTGGGCAATATCAAATGGGTGACCGACTACCTGATCAAAAGCCATCCCGAGCCGAATGTGCTGTACGCGCAGGTCGGCGACGGAGGGGCGGACCATGCGTATTGGGGACCGGCCGAAACGATGACGATGGCGCGCCCGTCCTTCAAGCTGGACGCCGCTCACCCCGGCTCCGACCTGGCGGGCGAAACGGCGGCGGCGCTGGCGGCTTCCTCGATTTTGTTCCAGGAGAGCGATCCGGCCTATTCCGCCGTTTTGCTGACCCATGCGAAGCAGCTGTTCACCTTTGCCGACACCTACCGGGGGAAATATTCCGACTCGGTTAAAGCGGCGCAAGGGTATTACACATCCTTCAGCGGTTACTACGACGAGCTGGCTTGGGCGGGCGCCTGGCTTTACAAGGCAACCGGACAGGCTTCCTATTTGACGTATGCGGAGGACATGACGAAGAACTGGGCGAAGGAAAACTACGGCAACAGCCCGTATTGGGAATACAAATGGGGCCTTGCCTGGGACGACAAGCACTATGCCGCCCAGGTGCTGCTCGCCAAGCTGACCGGCAAAGAGGTGTACAAGCAAAACACCGAGCGCAGCCTCGATTACTGGACCACGGGCATCGCCGAAACGGGCGAGCGCATCAAGTATACGCCGGGCGGTCTGGCCTGGCTTGACCAATGGGGCTCTCTCCGGTACGCGGCAAACGCTTCCTTCCTGGCGTTTGTTTATTCGGACTGGCTGGCCGCCTCCAATCCGGCCAAGGCAAAAACCTATCAGGATTTCGCCATCCGGCAGATCAATTACGCCCTGGGCGACAACCCTGCGAAGCGAAGCTACGTGGTGGGCTTCGGCAGCAACCCGCCGATCAATCCCCATCACCGCAACGCGCACGGCTCGGTCATCGGAAGCATCCAGGACCCTGCCGACAACCGGCACATCCTGTACGGGGCGCTTGTGGGCGGACCCGGCTCCGACGACAGCTACACCGACGACCGCAGCAACTACTTCAACAATGAGGTGGCGACGGACTACAATTCCGGCTTCAGCGGCTCTCTGGCGAAAATGATCCAGCTCTACGGCGGCACGCCGCTCGCTTCCATTCCGGGCGAGACGGGGGCTATCGGCGACCAGTTCTTCGTGGAGGCGTCCGCCGCTTCCTACACGCCGAACATGACGGCGGTCACGGCTTACCTCAACAACCGGTCCTCGTATCCGCCTCGCGCCAGCAGCGGCCTGTCGTTCCGCTACTTCGTGGATCTCGGCGAGCTGCTCGAAGCGGGCTATTCCGCCAGTGACGTCACGGTCAAAATGGACAACGCGGCCGGCGGCAAGGTTTCGGGTCTTCAGCTTTGGAAAGGAACGGTGTACTACGTCACGGTCGATTTCACCGGAACGAGCATTTATCCGGGGGACATCAACAAATACCGGAAGCAGGCCAACTTCTCGCTGAATGCGCCTTACGGAGCGCCCTGGAACCCGGCAAACGACTGGTCCTATCCGGGGGCGGGGGCGAGCCAGACGAAAAACGCCAAGATTCCCGTATACGAAAATGGCATTCTGCTGGCCGGCCAGGAGCCTGCGGGCGGCGGCGAACCGACGGTTCCGGCCGCTCCGGCCGCGCTTGCCGCGACAGCCGGAAGCGGCACGGCTTCGCTGTCCTGGACGGCGTCGGCAGGCGCTGCTTCCTATAAGGTCAAACGCGCGCTGACAAGCGGCGGCCCTTACACGGCCATCGCCACCGTGACGAACGGGACCGCTTATACGGACACCGGATTGACCAACGGCACGAGGTACTACTATGTCGTCAGCGCCGTGAACAGCGCCGGCGAATCGCCCGACTCGCCGCAGGCAAGCGCTTTGCCGGAGGCGGTCTCCACCGTTCCGGGCCCCTTTACGCTTAGCGGCTCGGCTGGGAATGCTTCGGTCGCACTGTCCTGGACCGCTTCCTCGGGCGCTGCAAGCTATACGGTTGAACGCGCTGCGGAGGGCGGAGCCTTCGCGGTTCTGGCCAGCGGCTTGACGGGACGAACCTACAATGACGTCGCCGTGGCGAATGGAACCGCCTACTCCTACCGCATTACGGCTGTTAACGAAGCGGGCGCGACCTCTTCGAATGGCGTGACCCTGACGCCGCAGGCTCCCCCGGCGGGCGGCAGCCTCGTTCTGGAATATAAGGCGGGAGACATCAATGCGACGGACAATCAGATCAAACCGCAGCTCAACTTGAAAAATACCGGTACCGCGCCGGTCGATCTGACCAAGGTGAAAATCCGCTATTACTTTACCAAGGACGGCAGCCAGTCCGTCAACGCTTTCCTGGACTGGGCGGCCATCGGCAGCAGCGTCGTGACGACTGCTTTCGGCAGCGTGACAGCCGGAAAAGCCGACACGTACCTGGAAGTCGGCTTCGCTTCGGGAACGCTGGCGCCGGGAGCGCAAACCGGCGACATCCAGCTCCGGCTGGCAAAGGCGGACTGGTCGAGCTTTAACGAAGCGAACGACTATTCGTTCGATCCGACCAAAACCGCGTATGCCGCCTGGGATCATGTGACGGTTTACCAGGCCGGAACGCTGGTGTTCGGCGTAGAGCCGCAGTAAGCTTTCATCGGCGCTTGGTCGCCGCAGCAAACGGTCCGTCTGCTTCCGGGGTTTAGGGAAGCAGGCGGACCGTTTTGCGTTGGGGTTCGTGGAGGCAGCGGGCCGTTTGCTTTCGAAGTTCGTGAAGGCAGCGGGCCGTTATGCGTCTGTGCGGGGAGGGGCACGGGAAAGGTGGACGTGCCGCGGTTTGTGCTATAATGAGCGAAAACAGCCGCAAAGGGGTCTTCCTGCTTGAAGGTAAGAACAATCGCTCTGGTCTTTCTTTTTCTGCTGGTCTATGGTGGATTGAACGGCTATATCGGATGGAACGGCCTTGTTTTTCTGGACTATCTCGGCGTGGCGGTCTATCCGGCTGTGTACTGGTCGGTCCTCGCCGTTCTTGCCCTTTCGTATCTGATCGGACGTTCGCCTGTTCTGCAAGGACGGGTTACCCGTTTTCTGAAGGTGATCGGGTCGTATTATTTTGCCGTGCTGGAGTATGCCATCCTGCTCCTGCCCCTGGCGAACCTGATTTCCTGGGGACTGCGGAGCGCGGGAGCGGCGGAGAGCGTGTCCGTCGGCGTTGTCGGCTGGTGCGTGCTCGGTCTTTTGGCGGCGGTTCTTGTCTGGGGTTCGTTTAACGCCTGGTCGCCCGTTGTCCGCACCTACGAGCTCGACATTGAAAAGGACGCCGGGGAGCGGAAAGAGCTCCGCATCGCTATGGCCTCCGACATTCATCTCGGCAATATCGTGGGCAAGCGCCACCTTGGCAAAATGATCGAGCGCATCACCGCACTTTCCCCGGATCTGGTTCTGCTGCCCGGTGATGTGATCGACGACGATATCGAACCTTTTTTACGCAACCGCATGTCCGACGTCATGCAGAACCTTCGGGCGGAGCTCGGCGTTTATGCGGTGCTGGGCAACCACGAATATTACGGGGGGCACATCGAGGAATATGTCCGGCAGATGGAGCGCATCGGCATCAAGGTGCTGCGGGACGAGACGGCGGTTGCCGGAGGAATGATTCAGATCGCCGGGCGGAAGGACAAAACGGCCGAAAGCGCCGAGCCCGGGGGCCGGCTTCCCGTTCAGGAGCTGCTGGCTCCGCTCGACAAAAGCCGGCCGATTGTGCTGATGGACCATCAGCCGTACGCTTTCGGCCTGGCCGCGGAAGCAGGCGCGGATGTGCTGCTGTGCGGCCATACCCATCGCGGGCAATTCGCGCCCAATCACTGGATAACCGGCCGCTTGTTCGAGCTGGACTGGGGATACCTGCAGAAAGGAAAGCTGCACGTCGTCGTATCGTCCGGCTACGGCACTTGGGGCCCGCCGATCCGGCTCGCCAGCCGCTCGGAGATCATTCAGCTGAACGTCCGGTTTCGGCCGTCGGCGACGATCTAAAAGCTGCTGTACCGGAGGGGGCGGCTGAAATTAGGAAGGCCCTTCGGCGGAAATAATAGAACCGGCCAAGTTCGCTATGGCTTCGGATTTGTCTTCATGTTGCCGCTACACCGATAATAAAGCGAGCTACAATTTTTCGTATCTGTTGTATCCGTGCCTGGGCATGACGGCTACACGGATAAGGCAGCGGGCGGGCTACAATTTTTCGTATCTGTAATGTCCACGCCGTGGCGGGGCGGGCTACAATTTACCGTATCTGTAACGTTCACGCCATGCGTGGCGGGCTAACGGTTGCCACAGCGGCTATTTGGCCCGAAAAGAGGAGTTTAGAATTGTAACGGTTGCCACAGCGCTTATTTTGGCTTTTTTACTTGTTTAGGCCCGATTTTTTCGAAATAAGCCCTGTGGCAACCGTTAGCGAAAAAATCTAACGGTTTTGGCGTGAATAAGCTCTGTGGCAACCGTTAGAACTCCGAGGCGTGCAGTTTACCGTTGGTTTGCAGGTTGGGGGAGCTTTCTTTTTGTATCGGCTCAGCAACCGGATTTTTTCGTGCTTCCTCCTTTTAGTAATTTTTTGGCACTAGGCTCGGGCCTCCCGACTCAGTATTTTATAAAACTCGCTGCACATTCGAGATGATGCGGTATGCGGTATGCTGATCGGACTTGCGGTACGTCAAGAATCTAGGGGTTGCCTGACTTCTTTAATACCTCTGCCCGATCGAACGTCCTGTCGGGCTTCCCAAGTCTTTTGGCGGCGGGAGCTCTTTATCTTCCCAATGTCTCCTTCAGGCATTTGAAATCTTCCAGTCGCAGGTGGAAGGGGCCGGCACGTTCATCGTCAAGACCATGCTTCCTGTTCATGCAAAATTAACGATGCGTTATAAACGCGCCTCTTTTTCTTGGCTTTAAGCCAAGGAGAAGGGGCGTTTTTTCATGGTTTCAAGCAGCGTGCGAAAAGGTTTTAAGGAGCGCCCGGAAAAGCGCCCGAAAAGCGCCCGGAAAAGCGCCCGGAAAAGCGCCCGGAAAAGCGC
>NZ_JCAPET010000035.1:0-48096 GCF_059735245.1 Gorillibacterium sp. sgz306347 | reverse complement strand
CGCTCGCTCAACCCGCCGATATTCTTCTGATCGCGCTTTACTAATTCGTTGAAGCATCTCACGATCCACATCGGAAAGCTGGAGTTTATCTTTTTTGGATTTAAAGGGCATGGTTTCTCTCCGTTCGAACTGGTCTACGAAGATTATACCACAATGTACTGGAATATAGTTACATTATTTAAGGATCATTATACTAGTGTATCTTTCGTTGCTTTTTTTTCAAGACATGCTCTTTTGCCATTTTCAGCTTAGCGTCATCGTATTTCTCCGTTAATCCGCCCCCTCCACATTCATCTGAGGATTCAAACGTCAGAAACGGGGGAGCCGATCCGGGCAATCCTGCCTTCACCAGAAAGTTCTTTGATTCCTGAGACAAATTCAAGGAATCTACTGCTTTCTTATCATATGCGACGAGACCGTAAGTTTCCTTATCCAACTGTCCAAAAACTCTTGTGGCGTTATCATCTCAACCTCCGCTTTTTTTGCTCCATGCTCTCGACAATTCCTTCAAATGAATGGCGTTTCAAATAGGTGCAAATCATTATTTATTTCCGGTGCTATTGGGGATTATCGCGAAATAATAACATACACGCAACTATTCCCGAGTAAAGAAGGGATAATCGGAGAAAACGGGATAAATAAGTGTTTCTGTGCATCTATTTGCCCAAAAACAGCGTATCTCGGTACCATTAGGTGTATTTTTGCACTTCCCGCCTACTCTCCGAACGGGAGAGCTCAAGAAAGGCCGGCATTTCGGTTTATACTGCCCTTTTGCCAACTAACGGCCACAACCGGGTTTCCTTCTTTTCCAGCCGGCGGTATCACCCCGATATATGACGTACACCGCCTGTCGTCAAATCTTTTTTGTTCTGGACCTACGAGATGGGGAATTTACTCTAAATTCTCGACCCATGCTTCTAAAGTTGCTTAAAATTTCTATCATGCTTTTTGTAACCATCTTACGGCGGTTCCACAAGCAATTAAAACATCGTGGTGGTTAAAGGACTCGATTTTCGCGGTCTGCTCAAGTTGCTATTTCATTCCCCTCATATGTCCTCCTGCTCTTAAGTGCGGGTCTTGGCTTCCCGGGGAGGCTGCAAACAAAAGCAGGTCAATCATAGTTTTTCCCACCACGATTGACCCGCTCCGTTCAGCACCAATCCTTTTACAGCTTGACAGATACCTGGTTATCGCCCTTCTTATTAATCAAAGAGACTTCCTCATCTGATAACCACTTCAATTCACCAAGGTGCTTTGCATAAGCAAACTCATCCGGCAGTTCGGACAATACTTGCTCCCTTCGCACCTCCGCCCCCTCTTTCTGCTTAACCAACAGAGAAATGTTCATGCTCTTCACTTCATGCTGCATGAGCACTTCTGCGCTAAGAAGCCCGGAGGGACTCTTCACCGCTTTTTTCCACACCCACTCGTTGACAAACCCCGCTTGTTCGATTCGCGAGAAGGTTTCCCGAAAGGGTTCCGGCGCCCAGCCTTTGTGGACGCATACCTTCTCAACCCCCTTCATCAGAAGTCCCAAAGCGGCTCTCTTTTTCTGCATGTCGCCGAGCGACTGGAAGTCGCCAAGACGAAACGCAGCTTGTACCGTAACAACACCGGAAAAATTCAAAATCTTTTCTTCGGTTACGGTTTCCACACACTCCACAAGAACCTTCCAGGCATCTTCCGTCTCCATCTTGCCGAAAAGTCGTTCGAACATCGCGGTCATACAACGGGTTTCCTGCCGAAAGGAACGGCGCTTTTCCTTCCAGTTCAGGTTATAATCCATGCGCGTTGCATCTTGCCGGACAACGCCATTGTTGCTCATGATCGAGTTTATCTTTTCTTCGTCCGGAACATAGGGCAAATCCAGATCAAACTCGATTAAATCCACGCTCCGCACTCCTTGCTCCTTGTAGACACGGTGAGAATCGCTGACCGACAACATACATGAGATTAACTCTTTGGAGTTCCAATAGGCAACGCCGGGATTTAGGCTTGATCCTATTGCCCCCTCTTTCTCAAAATCATAATCCAGGTAACCGTCAGAATCCAAAAAGTATACGGACTGCTTATAGAACTCTATAAGTGTTTCAAAGAACTTTTCCGAAGACTGAAATAATAATGAAAACTCACTATTTTCACGCGTAACTAAGTATATCCCATACTGCTCTTCCTTCTTCACATAACAAATATAATCACTTGAATAGTTGGACAAGAGCGGCAAAACCAGATCTACTTTCTGATCTGAGCCTATAAAGGTATTTAAAATATGTTGATTCTCTTTTAGCTCATCAATATGCACCAAGCGGTAGCCTGGTATAAAATCCATCAATTTTTGATCTTGAATATCTCTCTTGGTTCCTCGAACAGTACTATAGATTGTTTTAAACAATTCCGGAACTTCCATTCCTGAGAAAAAATTCCCCCAATCCCTTGCCGCTTTCCCGAGGCTCTCCGGATAAGCAGGTCTAAGTCTCCCGGACTGCTCAATAAATTCATGAAATTGCTCTTTACTCATTTTGCACCTTCTTTTTTCGCTGAAAGAAGGCTTAAAAGCCTTCTTTCAGCGAACTGGATTAATCTTTGATTTTCACGTTAAAGCTATCATTAGGTCCGATTCCGTGTTTCTTGTAAAATTGGCCTAAATCTCTTCAGACTGCCTGATTTTCTTGACTAGGAACAGGTTCTACATGAGCCCCGTTTCCTCCTTGTTTTGTTGAGGCATAAGGAAAACTCATCGTAATCGTATCCCTTCGGCGGTGTCCTTGGTCTTTTCTTATTTGCTTTTGCGCTTCATAGCGATTTTTTTGAGCGGCACGTGTTCCATCCCCCCTTGTTAGATTAGTGTACTTGGTGGTCTGCGCCTGATAATCGTTCTTGGATTGCTTGGCGGTTTTCTCGCGGAGCAGGCCGTCGCCGTCGTAGCGGTACTCGACCGTTGCCCGGGTGCTCGCCTTCACCCTCTGCACGCTCTTCAACCGGTTGAAGCCATCATAGGTGACGGGTAACCTTCTCAAGCAGGGCGGCGATTTCTCCTACGGCGGTGCCGCCGTTCACGGAGCCTCCGGTAGAAGGACGCGCGCTATTTTTGTGAGGCCGGGTATAACTGACCTTTTGACTGAGCTCGTTGCCGTTCGGATCGTACAGGTACGAGGTCGTCTACAGCAGGTATTCGATCGGCACGCCTCTTGGGGATCGCTGTACCCGCTCGGCTGCGCCGAAGTACACGTCTCCTACATCGAGAGCCTGTTGCTTGCGCCGTCGTAAGCATATACGGTCGTCTTGCCCGGCGTTTCGACTCGGGTGATCCTTCCGTCCGCATCGTAAGCCTAGCCCGTTTTGCCGTGCCCGTCCTTCTTCTCGGTCTGCCAACCGGCAGCTTCATAGGTAATGGAAGTCCGAAATCGTATCCCCATCCGGGCTCTTGTTGGTCAACTGGACGATCCGGTTGTTCTTGTCGTATGCGTATGCGGTTTTTACTCCGCATAGCAACCGTAGTCGGCGTAGATACAGTTGTGAAAAAAATAAAAAACCTGTGAGAAACTGATGGTAAAAAAAGCAGGTCAATCATGGCGGTATCTGACCATAATTAACCTGTTTCATGTAAGGGAATAGCGTTATTTAGGATATAAAACTTCGTGCTTTTCGTACGTACAAACGAAATGACGAAATCTATATACCGGTATCACATGGGTTATTCGTGTTATTGGTTGAATGATGGGTTCATTCGTCACTGGGTAGCCCCCTGTGATTATTCTGTCTCAAAAACAGTAATAAACATTGACTCCCATTCTTCATAAACTTCTACAGCAATATTCCTGGAAGGAAATCTCTGTTTGAAACTCATAGACCAAAATAATTTTATTACTTCGCCAAGGATTGGTATTTGCATTGAAATATCTTCATCATCGTTTACATTAATGTGAAAGAAATCTTTCAATTCGTACAGGTTCATCATCTTTTCAACGGAGCACTTATCACCTTGACAACTAACTTTCCACTTCTCTAATAATTCATCACTGTACTTATCTTTAAGTAAGAAGTATTTTCCCACCTCAATAACTTCAGGATAATAGAACTTCGCAAATGCTAGGGCTGTCTGTAGGTCAGCTTTGATATTTACATAATTCCACCAACTAAAATTTCGTGGGTTAGCTAACTTGTACTCCATGTATTCTTTTATAGTTTCATCAGTAAATAACTCCATAAGGAAATTTCAACCCTTTCTTAACTGGCTACGAGTCATCATAATTTACTTGATGACTCGCAGCAAGCTAAAATACTATTTTCTTGAACTTGGTATTTCATCAGGATTAGCAGGACGAACCTGATACCCATTTTGGAATTGCTCACCTGTCTTTGGATTGGTGTTAAATGTTGGCTCTTTCACATTTGGTCTAGGAATTGAGCCATGGTCTTTGCCATCAATCCTGACTTCTTTTACAATTTTTCCATCCGGCCCATACGTTGTGTATTTTGTAATGTTCCCGTTTGCATCTCTATCAATTTTTGTTGAATTAGGTGTGCCTGCATCGGCAGGATTACTGCGACTCTTTTTAGCCGCTGATGTAGCATCTCCCGTCCCATTATTCGGAGTACTGGAAGTGCTTGGCGTCTTGCCATCCGAACCCCCTCCGGATTTAAACTCCTGAATCAGACTCTTGGCATCGTCCAGGAAGCTCATGCCGCTTTTGACGCCGGTTGTGATTCCCGCCCCGGCGACGGCGACTCCGGCTGTAGCTATGGCTGGTGCGGCGACAACGGTCGGCCCTCCCGCGATGGTAAGCACAGATCCGCCAACCATGCCTGAGCCGCCTGTGAATTCGATGCCCCCCACGACAATTCCCAGAATATCACCGACCAAACGTCCGGCCAGGTACGTTTTCTGGTTCTTGTCCCTATACGTGTTATCCGGTTGGATGAGGCCCATGGACACATTTGCTACTGTCGCGTCCGCCGCCCCGGAGATGAACGAACCGGCGTACGAACCGGCGGTTTTCAACGCTTGCTTGACTTGGCCCGCAGCCGAGCTGATCGACTTGCCGGCGCTGACCGCCATCGTTTTGGCGCTGCTGACGGCCGCCTTGGCGGTGTTCGTGACATTCTTGGCCGTGCTGACTGCCACGTTCTTCACGGTGGTAATGGCCGATTTTGCCGTCGTTACCGCGCTTTTTGTCGCATTGGCTACGGTTTTGGCCGTACTCACCGCGGCTTTGACTGTGCTGGTGACGGCCTTCTTCGCCGCGGCTGCGGTTGTCTTCACCGCGGCTGTAGCTGTCTTGGCAACCGCCGCTGCGGTTTTCTTCACCGCTGCCGTTGTCGTCTTTACGGCGGCCGTGGCGGTCTTCGCCACCGTCGATGCGGTTTTCTTCACCGCAGCGGTTGTCGTCTTCACGGCGGCCGTGGCGGTCTTCGCCACCGTCGTCGCCGTTTTCTTCACGGCGGCGGTCGTCGTCTTCACCGCAGCCGTGGCGGTCTTCGCCACCGTCGTCGCCGCCTTTTTCACGGTGGTTGTCGCACTTTTCACCACGGAAGTCGTTGTCTTGACCACGTTGCTCACGGTCTTCGTTACGGTGGAGGTAACGGATTTTGCCGTGCTGGTAACGGCCTTAGTGACGTTAGAAACCGTTGACTTGGCAGCCGAAACCGTCTTGGATACCGCGCTGGTAAATTTGCTGAACACCGACCAATGTCCATTCGGATCCGCGAACAGGATCGGATTGTTCTCCGCATAGGTGTACAGGTTCAGACTAAGCGGATTCTTGGCGTTCCCCGCATAGGTATCCTCGGTAATGAAGCGGCCTACATAAGGATCATAATACCGGGCGCGGAGATAGTACAGCCCCGTGTCGGTGTCGAAGAACTCGCCGGCGTACCGGATGGACTCTTCCCGGGATTCGAGCGCCAGCGTCGTGTTTCCGAACGCGTCGTAATCGTATTGGTTTTCAATTTGGCCCTTGGAGGTGACCGTCTGCACGACGTCTCCGTGGCCGTTGTACAGGTAGTCGCTGATCTTCTCGCCCAAACCGATCCGCGCTATGTAATCGATGCCCCGGATGTAGCGCGTGACCGTTTTGCCCTCCCCGTTCGCCTCCAGGATGACATGCTGCCGGTCATAGGCGTACCGGGTCGTCTGCGCCTGATAACCATCCTTGGAGCGCTTGACGGTTTTCTCGCGCAGCAAACCGTCGCCGTCATAGCGGTACTCGACCGTTGCCCGGGTGCCGGCCTTCACCTTCTGCACGCTTTTCAACCGGTTGAAGCCGTCGTAGGTGCGGGTGACCTTCTCCAGAAGAGCCGCGATTTCGCCTGCTGCGGCATCGCCGTATACCGAGCCTCCGGTGGAAGGACGCGCTCCGTTTTTGTGCGGCCGGGTATAGCTGACCTTTTGACTCAGCTCGTTGCCGTTCGCATCGTACAGGTACAAGGTCGTCTTCAGCAGCAATTCCTTGCTGTCGGCGTCCAGCATCCGTTCCTCCAATTGAACCAGCTGGTTGGAGGCGGAGTAGACGTAATCGCTCTTCTTCAGCAGATACTCGAGCGCTGCGCCGGTTTGCGGATCGCTGTAGCCGCTTGGCTGTGCCGAGGTGTACGTCTCCTGCATCGACAGCCGGTTGCTTGCGCCGTCGTATGCATAGACGGTCGTCTTGCCGGGCGTTTCGATCCGGGTGATTCTTCCGTCCGCATCGTAGCCGTAGGCGGTCTTGCCATAGCCGTCCGTCTTGTCGGTCTGCTGGCCTGCGGCGTCATAGGTGTAGCGGAAGTCGGAGATCACTTCTCCGTCCGGGCTCTTGTTGGTCAACCGGACAACCCGGTTGTTTTTGTCGTAGGCGTATGCGGTTTTTACTCCGCCCTCGTACGTCAGCGAGATCCGGTTGCCGTTTAAATCGTACGCATACACCGCCGTTTTACCGTCGAATGCCACCTGCTCCATCCGGTCGGTTTTGTCGTACGTGTAGGACGTTTCGCGGTTTTGGCCGTCTGTCACGCGTGTGACATTGCCGACGGCGTCGTAGGCGTAAGCGAGCTCCGCCGCCCCGTCTTTTGTGATCCGGGTCAAGCGGTTCAGTTCATTGTAGCTGTAAGCACGGGACCCGCTTTCATCGGTCATGCCCGTCCGGTTGCCCGTTTCGTCATAGGTATACCGAATGCGGTCGCCGGTTTCCGCAACCCGGGTTTCGGTCAGCAAATTCCGCTCGTCGTAGACATACAGCGTTTGATTCCCCGCCCGGTCCGTCATGGACACCCGGTTCAAGGCCAAGTCGTACGAATAGCGCACGGTCTTGTTGTCCGCATTCGTCACGCTGCGCAGCACGCCGAAGGAACCGTAGCTGTACTGCGTTACCTTGCCCCGCCCGTCCTTCATGGCGATTTTGTTTCCGGCCCCGTCGTATTCATAGCGGGTAACGGTTTCCGTCGAGCTGGTGACGCTCAGCAGATGACCGGCCGGATCATAGCCGTATCGGGTCGTGTTGCCAAGCGCGTCCGTCTCCACGGACACGCGGCCGAGCGCGTCGTATTCATAACGCGTGGTAATTCCTTTTACCGCAGCCAGCTCCGGCTCCTGTACCGTCAGAACTTGGTTGGCCAGGTTGTAGGTGTACACCGTGCCGTACCGCGCTTCGTCGGTATCCGCCGAAGCGTACCCTTTGGCGTCGATGACCTTGATGACGTTTCCGTTTGCATCGTAGCTGTTTGTCTTCACCACGATGTCATGAGCGTTTCGGGTGGACAGATGGCGGTTCAGCTTGTCGTACGTATAAGACGTCCGGTTGCCGTTCCGGTCCGTTTCCGCCGTTTTGTTACCCGCCAGGTCGTATTCCGAAGAAGAGCTGCGGCCTGCGGCATCCGTTATAACCGACAACCGGTCCAGAACATCGTACGTGTAGCGCGTCGTGTTGCCTCGTTCATCGGTTGCCGTCAGCTTGTTTCCGTTCTCGTCATACGTATACTGCCGGGTCAGCTCCTTCCCGTTTGCACGCGTCACGATCTTCTCGACGCGTCCGAGCAAGTCGTAGCTGTACCGCGTCGTGTAGGCCGCACGGCCCGCTTCGTCCGGGGACGGCAAGCCGTAAGCCCGGGGATCCGTTTCGCTGATTTTATTGCCCATGGCGTCATAGGCAAAGCCCGTAATCAGCTGCACCTTGTCCGGGTATTCCGGGTCTTTCAACAGGTCCGGATCAGGCAAACCGGCCGCTTCGCTTAGATCCTCACGGTCCAGCAGGCGAATGCTGCGAACGAGCCGATTGGTAACATCGTAAGCGTACTTGCGGATATCGCTCCCGCTTGCATTTCGCACTTGCACAGTCCTGACCAGGTTGCCGTTCTTGTCGTATTCGTTGCGGATGTCGTAGCCGCTGTTATCGGCTACCGTTTTCACGAGATTGTTGTCATAGTACGTGTAGCCGGTTTCCAGGCGAACGGAGCTGTTCTTGGAACCCGTCACGATCTTCCGCAGAAGATTGCCGGCTTCATCGTACCGGTAGCTCTCGACCGTATAGAGTTTGTTCCCGCTGGCGTCCAGGTCGGCCGGCGTCCGTTTTTCGGCCAGGCGGTCGTTTGCGTCGTATTTGAATAGAGTAACGCTCCCCCGCTTGTCCTTTTCCGAGATCAGATTGCCCTTCCGGTCATAGCGGGACTCCACGGTAAAGCCATAGGCGTCTTTCACGAATTTCAGTTTGCCGAAGGCGTTATAGCCGTAAGCCGTCGTATTCCCGAGCGGGTCGGTTTCGGAAATTTTCCGGCCCAGCTTGTCGTAAACGAACGAAATGCTGCCTCCGTCGGCGAACGCCGTTTTTGTCAGGGCGCCGTCGGGCTGATACGTGAAAGCGGTCGAGTGGCCGCGCGCGTCCGTTTCCTTGACCGCGCGTCCGAGCACATCGTATTCAAACACGGTGGCGTTTCCGAGCGCATCGGTTTTGCGAAGCACATTGTCCACGGCGTCATACTCGTAAACCGTGCCTTTGGAATCCACAACGCTGCCTTTGAACTGGTTGCCGTCTACACTTTTGATCATGCGCCCGTTAAGGTCGTACGCATAGTAAGCAACGCCTTTGCCGTCCGGACCGGTTGTGGAGAGCAGCCGGTTCATCAAGTCGTACGCGTGTACGGTGGCCGGAAGCTCCGCCAAAGTTTCCGGCTTGTCCTTGGCGGCGTCGTATTGATTAGGCGCGATCTCCCGGACCAGGTTCCCCATGACATCGTACACATACCGGGTAATCGCGGCTTCGCTGCCCGCCGATGGAGCGGCCTTGCGGATCAGGCGGTTGACTTCATTGTAGTCGTAGCGGGTTTCCGCTCCTCTGGCGTTGATTTCCTTCACGAGATTCCCGGCATAATCGTATTCGTACCGGGTCGCGTTTTCCGCTGCATCGATCATCCTTACCTTGTTGCCGTCCAGGTCATACTCAAGGCGTATCGTATGCCCGTTGGCATCGGTTTCCCCAACCAGCTGATCACTCTTGTCGTACGCATAGCGCGTGTTGGAAAGCACCCGGTCGGCGTATTCCGAATCGAATTTCGCGCCGTTCAGGTATTCCGGGGCCAGATCGGCCGTTTTGACCAAAAGGGACTTGCCGACAAGGCGGTTCCGCGAATCGTATTCCATCCGCACGATTTCCGCGTCGTCGTCTCCCGTTTTACTCCATTCCGTGACGGGATTGCCGGCCCGGTCGTATTCCGTTCGGGTTTCCCGTCCGACCGGACCGGTTACGCGGATCAGACGGCCCGCCTTGTCGTAGGCGTTCTCCACCCGGTCCCCGGCGGACACCCGGTTGGTTTCCTTGCCGCCTTTTTCCGCGACAGAGAGAAAGGTTTCGCTGCCGGTCGGTTGCCCCGCTTCATTAAATTCCGTCCGGACAAGCCGGTAATAGTCGTTCGTGCCGTCCGACCGGATAAACGCCCGGCTTGCGGTCAGGTTGCCGGCGGCGTCGTATTCATGGAAGACGGACTGCCCAAGCGCATCCGTTTCTTCAAGCAGCTCTCCTTTAGCGGAATAACGGAACCGCTCCTTCGAGCCGTCCGGGTATTCCTTTAAATAAGGGTCGCCGTACACCGTATTGTACTGTTTGGTAACGCGGCCCGCCCGGTCGGTGGTTTGGACAAAAGCCTCCCCGGTCAAGTCATAATCGAACGATTCGCTGCTTCCGTCCGGGTACTCCGTTTTCCGCAGCTTCCCGCTCAGATCATACTCGTAGCGGGTTGTCCGGCCGAGCGCATCCGTTTCGCTCCGGACATTGCCCGATCCGTCGTAGGTTTTCACCGAAGTCGCGAGCGCCGTGCCCTGGCGGCCGTTGATCTCGGACAGCCGGGCGGAAACGACGGTAACCGGCAAATCCAACACATTGTACGTATATTCGGTGCCCGTCGAGGCCGCCGGGTCATCTGCGTTGTAGCCTTCTCCGTCGGCCTCCATGGCCACAAGCTCGCTGTTGTCCGCGTATTCCGCGTACCGGATTACCTCGCGGGTTTTGCCGTCAAAGGCGACCGACTTGACTAACCGGTTGAGCGCGTCATACTCATGCTCCGTTCCGGGCGCCGCTTCCAGATCGGTTCCGTAGTAGCGGGGATCGACCTCCTTCCGCAGGTTGCCCTCCGCGTCATAGGCGTACCGGGTTGTGTTGCCCAGCGGATCGGTCTCGGCGGTCAAGCGGTTCATTCCGTCATAAGCAAAGGAAGCGGTTTGCGGAACGCCCTGCACGACGGCCGTTTCCGAGGTTTTGTTTCCGGTTTTGTCATAAGCATATTCCGTTTTGCGCGTTGCCCCTTCATGAAAAGGGGCGGTTTCCGTCAGCAAAAGGTTCCGGTAGTCGTACGCATAGGTGGTCGTATCATAGCCAGCCCCGTTAAATTGATGCGAAGCGATCAGGTTACCGGCATAATCGTAGACGTATTTCTCGTCGGCCGCGCCGTGCTCGACCGCCGTCCCGTCGCTCCGAATCTCGCGGAGCAGCGACGTTTCCCTGGTTACGCGGTCGTCGAAGTCATACTCCATCGTGTGCACGCGCACAAGGCTGCCGTCGGCTTTGCCATACTCGAAAAGCTTCGTATTGTTGCCGTTGGCGTCGTATTCGTAATGCAAGCGGCCGGTTTGGCCGGCATCGATGGCAGGATACTCGTCCACTTTCTGGTTGTACGCGTCGTAGGCAAAGGAAACGCTGGAGGACTCGCGGCGCGCTCCGCCGCTGAACAGCCCTTCCGTTTGCTTGAGTACGTTCCCCGCTGCGTCATACTCGGTGGTTGAATAGAAATAGTCGGCTGATCCTTTCTCGTAAACCTTCTGGAACACTTCTCTGCCAAGCTCGTCATAGGTGTTTTCCGTGATTTTGTTTCCCGGCTCCTGCTGGACAAGAATGTCGTCTTCGGCGTTGTAGGTCCAGACGGTTTTATACCCGAGCGCATCGGTTTGGGCGACCGTCCGGCCCAAATGGTCGAACGCATAGCGGGTGGTGCGGTTCAGCGCGTCGGTTTCGCTGATCCGGTTGCCCGCGTAGTCGTAGGCGTACTGCGCTGCATAAAAGGTCTTGTTGTCCGGCGTCGTCTCCTGCTTCACAAGCCGGTCGAGGATGTCGTACGATTCCTTTTGCACATAGCCTTCTTCGTCCGTAATTGTGATGACCGTCGGAGCCGCTTTGTCGGCTGTCAGCTGATAAGCGACGGTCATCAAGCCTTTGGCGACCTTGTCAGCCTCATAGGCCGTTTTCTTCGTCAGCCGCTGGCTGCTGTCGTATTCGTAACGGACGCTATGCCCGTTGGCGTCGGTCTCCTTCGTCGTATTGCCGAAGGCGTCGTATTCCACCGCGCTGAGGGTATGCCAGGCGCCTTGGTCCCAAATGCTGTTTTTGACCATCGCCCCTTGAATGTCATATTCGTACAAGAACTTGTTTTTGCCCGGATCGGTCAATTGAACCCGGAAGTTACTGTACGGGTTGTCTTCATATACATAGTCAATAGTCCGGTCCGCCCCGGGCATCTTTTTCTTCACCCGGTAGAGCGCGTCGTATTCATAGGCGGTTTTAATGCCCCTGGCGTCGGTTTCAAACGCCACGTTCCCCGTGTTCATGTCGTACGCATAGGTTCTCGCGGCTTCTTTCCCGTTCCAGGCTTGATATTCCTTCGTAAGGTAAGCCCCTTTGGTGTCGCTGCCCGCTGCATCCGTTCCGTACTCGTAAAACGTCACCCGGTCGCGGTCGCTGTGCACCGTCGTCCGGATCATGTTTCCGTAGCTGTCGTAGGCATAGTCGGTGGTCTCCCACGGACGCTCCGGGTCGGAATTGGACCGGTCTTCCCGTATCACGTTCCCCAGGTCATCCAGCGTATACTTGATCTGGCAGGTCGTGTCCGCATCCTGCTTCCAGGTTTTTTGCGTCAGGGCGTGGAATTTGTCATAGGCGTACGAATAAACCACCAAATGCTCATTGTCCAGCGGATTGCCTTTGTCGTCGCGTTCCGCCTCCGGTCCGACGTAATTGATCAGATTCCCGTATTCGTCGTAGCGGAAATTGGTGATTTTGCGGACCGGCTCGCCCGACGGTTTCCCGTCCGCCACCGGATACTCATCGGTTTGCTGCTTCTTGACGAGCTTCAGTTCATCGTACTCGCTGGTCACGACCTCGCGGTGGTCCTTGCCCTGCTTTTCCGTCAGGATCAGTTCCTGCTTGCCGTTGTACGTGTATTTCACCGTGCTGCCGCCCGGGTCCGTGATCACCGTGTAATACCGGTACGTGTTCTTCAAGTAATCGTCGTCGTTCGGTTTATAATCGGCGGTGCCATAACCGTCGGCTTCATTCGTATAGGCATAGGTGTCTTTGTATTTTACATCGGCCTGAAACCGGTCCAGGAAGTTGGAGGCTGAGGCATCGTAGCCTTTTTTGGCCAAATCCTGCCGCTCGAAAATTTTCCGGTACTGCATGCTGCCGCCGTCATTCAGGCGTTTGGTGTAGCTGTTGTAAACGTAGCGCTTGACCTTGTTCGAGGCCACTTCGCTGATTTGCACCAAATTTTCGTACCGGTTGTATGCCGAATACTGTTTTCCGTTGAAATAGGTAAAGCCGAGGTCCGGCTGCTCGTACCAGAAGTGATATTTCGGCTTGGAATCCGTTCCGTAAACCCGTTGCAGCCGGGTCCGGACCACATGCTTGGAGGGCGAAAGCAGCACGGCGGACTTGTCGTACACCACCGTCTGCCCGCCCGGCAGACGGACCACCACCTGGTATTTCCCCTGCAGATCGCCCGAATCCGTGCTGTTCGGGTTTTGCGACGCGTTGTAATAGTCGTCCGGTCCGTAATGGGTTTGTTTGATCGGCCCCGCCGTGAAGGCGTGATCTTCGGGATATTCCATCGTGACCACCCGGCCGATGGTATCGGTGATTTTGGAAATCAGCCGTTTGGTGACGGCCTTGCCGTCGGTGGAATAACTGAGGGTGGAATATTCGAACTGGATTTTGTTCCCGTAGCGGTCGACAATCCCCAGAACCCGGCCGTCTTCGGCAAAATACGTCTTTTTGCCTTCCTTGTTGGTCATCAGGTATTTGGAGGTTCCGTCCGTCTGGCCGTTGGAGAAGGCCGACGATTCCCGGACCGTCACGTCCTTAACCGTCTGTCCTTCGGGCAGAAATACGGTGGCCCCATTCTCCCGGAACTCGCCGAGCGTGTAAATGTCCCCGCTTTCGGTATGCAGAAATTTATGGCTGGTGCCGTCATCGTTTTTGCGGATTTCCATGCCCGGAAACGCAAACCGCATGCCGATCCCCAGGTTGTACCGGTCTTCGTAAAAGGAGGAAGTGGCCGCGTCCGAGTATACATAGTCGACCCAGGCTCCGTCCACGTATTTGACCTTCATGTCCTGCACATTGGACGTTTCGTTCTTGTAGATCCGCTTGAGCTCCAGATCCAGCCCGTTGCGGCCGGGCAGCACATAATCCGTCTGGGTGACGGTCAAGGTGCCGCTCTGCGGGCTGATCTCTTCCTCGGTCGTATTCATCCGCAAATAGACCGGCGAAAGCATAGTGTTGTACTGTTCCTTTGGTCCGACCAGATTATTCAAACGCTCCTGCAGAGTTTCCGCGTACGCGGAAGGGAGAACCAGGAGAAATAAGAACATCGTAAGCAGCAACGCGCGAATGGATGTTTTCAAAGCTTGCACCTCCGGCAAAGTCGAAACTGACAAAGCAAGGCCCTATTTTTCATACTTTTTCACATACAAGTCCGCCAGTACGGCGTTTTCCGTTTGGCCCGCCTTCATTTTCTTGATGACTGTCTCCGGAGCTTGACCGACTTTTTGGGCGATGACAAACGCCTTCACGACTTGCTCTTCCGTAAATTTGCCGGGGACGGCATACTTGCCGAGGTCTTCTTCGGTGACCGAAACCCGCGGCAGCCGGACCGGATTCTGCAAAATTCCGTTCTTGACGCAGACCGCTCCCCACCCATCGGCGGTCAGCCGGTCGGCGACGACGGCATCGATGGACTTCCCGGTCACAAACGAAAGGCGATCGGCGATCATGATGTCGTCCGCGGTCAGCGCGGCGGAGTCCATCAGCTCCTCCAGCTTTTCCGGGTCAAAGCTGCGCGGCTCAAAAGCCTCATGGTCCTCACGGTAACGGTCAAACAGCTCCGCCCAGCCGCGTCCCGATTTTTTCTCGTCCAGCAGCGGCTTCCATTCGTTTTTGCGGCCGTAATTCTGATACAAAAAATCATAGGCGATCAGCACATCCTGCTTGGCATAGCCTTGAGCGAGCAGCGCGTCGGCCTCTTGCTTGTACACCTTTTGCATGCCTGTCTCGGAGATCAGCTTGTCGAACGCCGCGTCCCCGGTCCCGGCCTCCGCCGGTTCGGCGTCCTTCGGGGCGCTTTGCTGGGCGGGATCGACCGCCGCTGCGGCACCCTTCTCTCCGGCAGGCGGAGAAGAAGGAGCCGGCACCACCGGGTCCGTCCGGTCCAGGCTGGCCACGGACGCTTCCTTGCGGCTGATGAGCCGGGCCACGCCGGAATAGGCGAGAACGCCGGTCTGCACGATGAACACCGCCGCCAAAGCCAGGATGAGCGACCTCTTTGACAACCGTCGTTTCCTCATAGATAAGCTCCTTCGCTATCGTTGATTGGGATTCACCGCGTCCAATTCCCGCCTGATTTCGTCGGCCGGGTTTGCCGGCTTCACCTGAACCGCGTCCGGCTTTGGAACATCCGGAAGGGCGGATTTCGTTTCTTCATCCAAACCGGCCGCACCCGCGGGCTTGGAGCCGGGCACTGCTTTGCTTTCCTCTTCCGCCCGGCTTTGCAGCTTTTCCAGCATGTCGGATTCGAGCTTGTCCAGCGTGATGATGGCGTCGGGGTTCAGCGCGGCTTTGCGCGATTCCTTCTCCTTCCGGTAGCTGTCCGGGTCATTGCGATAGTCCTCCAGGTTCATATCAAGCTGTAGGGAGAGCAGGTATTCGTCCAGTACCGCTTGCACCGATCCGAGCTCGTTCTCCAGCTCCAGTGCAAAAACCAGGGCGGAATCCGCCTCGAAGCCGTCCAGCAGCTTGCGGTAGGCCTCCTGCCGCTCCGCCTTGTCTTCGTCTGTCGAAAGCGCGGACACGACCGGCTTGACAGCGGGCGCGGGCGCGTCGCCGCTTCCCGCCACCTCCCCCAATTGTTGCGCCGTCCGCTCCACCAATAGCTTGGCGTCAGCGACTTCTTCCTTTGTGAAGCCTTCATTCTCCAGCAGGGTCTGTGTTTCCTCAGCGATGCCGGAATCGGCCAGCCGGCCGCTCCGGTTTTCTTTGTTGGCCTCTAGCTTAACGGGCGTCATCCGTTTGAGCGTCTCGGATACCTGGAGCCAGCTTTGGCCGGACTGTTTCATGTCCAGAATGGCGCTTACCGGCTGCCCTGTCAGGTTGGACAGTTCCGCCGCCGCCTGGCGGTCTTCGGCTGTGATCGGCATGCCCCCGCGGTCTTTTCCGGTCAGCAGCGGTATAAAGCTCAGCGAAAGCTGCGCCATAAGCGCCAAGCCGGCCGCGATGGCGATGGCCTTCGTGACGGTTTTTCGTTTCACGTTTTGTTCATCCTCCCGTTTCCGGTCTTTATTCCGCCTGCACATTTACGGTAGCCGTTCCGTCGAATTTGCCTTTAAACAAAACGGTTGTGATTTCACCGGACCAGGAGGTGCCGGGTACTACATTCTGGTTCATGCGGAACGTGATTTTCCCGGGCGTATAGGTCACGCTCAAGGGAGATCCCTCGATAGAACCGTTTGCCAAATCCAGTTTTGGCGTAAAGTCATACAGATCCACGACCTCCAATTGGGCCGGATCGTATGTCACCGTAAAGGTCAGCTCGCTGAAATCCTGCACATTCGAAGCCAGGAGAGACACGTCCAAGAGCTGGCCGGCCTTCACTTGAGTTTGAAATGCCGGACTGGTCGTGCTTTTCTCCACGGACGGACTCCAGGCAGTCACGCCTGTGACGTTCTTGGCGCGGACCCGGTAAATGTGGCTGGTCCCGGAAGGAAGCGATCCGTGCAGGTACGTTGTGTTGCTGCCGACGTCAATGGTTTTCCCGTCGATTTCCAGTTCGTAGCCTGTCGCACCCTCGATTTTCTCCCAGCGCAGCTCGATCTGCTTATCGTAGGCGTAAGCTTCTACCTGGGCCGGTGCATCCGGCAGGTCTGGCAGAGTGGACAGGGACAGCACGGCCACCCAATCCCCGGTTCCGGTCGAATCCTTGGCCCGGATTTTGTAGACATGGAATTCCTCTGCCTTGAGGCCGCTGTGCTGGTAGACGGTGTTTTTTCCGTTGTCCTGCAGCACCCCGTCCACTTCGACGTCATACCGGGCGTCGGGGGCGACCGCATCCCAGGAAAGCAAAATCGATTTGTTGGTAACAACGGCGACAATGTTTGTCAGGGACAAGGCGCTAGCTTCCTGCGGCATCGTAAGGATGGTTACCGGCTTGGACCAGTCGCTGTCTCCACTGATGTTTTTCGCGCGAATCCGGTAAACGTGTTTCGTATCCGGAAGCAGCTCGTCCTGCACGAACGAATTGCCCGGCACATTGACGATGGTTTTGCCGTCGATTTCGATGTCGTAGCTCTCGGCGTTCGGTACGAGATACCACATCGCCTGGACTTTGGTATCCGTCGACGTGGTGATGATGTTCGTCGGAACAACCGGCTTTTCGGGATGGGTGGTTATATCGAGCGGCGCGCTCCAAGGGCTCTTGCCCCCGATGTTTTTGGCGCGCACGCGGTAGGTATGGCCCGTGAGCGGCTCCAATCCCTCATGCGTGTATTCGGTCTTGCCGCCAGTGTCCACAATGGCGCCGTCGGCTTCGATTTCATAACCCGTCGCTCTGTCCATCTCATCCCAGCGGACCGTAACGGTATGGATCAATGGAGCGGCGCTTACCCGGGTAGGCGTTTCCGGCGGGTCGGGCAGCGTCTTCTGAGTGAACGGAGCGCTCCATTCGCCGCTTCCGCCCGCGTTGACGCCGCGTACGCGGAAGCTGTGCTCGGTGTCGGCCGTAAGCCCGGGCAAGGTGAAGCGGTTTTGGGTTCCCGCGTCATGTACCGCGCCGTCCGCTTCCACTTCGTAGCGGTCGGCGCGCGCCACCAGATCCCAGGTTAACGCGATTTCCGTTTGGGTCGGGACGGCCGACAGATGGACCGGCCTGTCCGGCGGATACGGGAGGGTCTGCCGCGTCATCAGCGGACCCCATTTTCCCGTTCCGCCTTCATTGATCACCCGCACCCGGTAAGTATGGGAGGTGGCGGGTGTCAGCCCTTCGTGAAGATAAGAGACGGATTGTCCGTTCGGAAGCACAACGCCGTCCGCTTCAACGTCGTATCCCGTCGCCCCCGGCACCGCCGCCCAATGTATCCGGATCGACTCCTGGCCCGGCTCTGCGGCCAGTTCGGCGGGCGGCAGCGCAAGCGTGGTTGCGGCCAGCGCCGGACCGGCGCCCGTTAGCTCGCCCGCGCTGTTCTGGGCTTTGCCTGTAAATTCGTAACGGACGCCGGGCGCGAGCGAACCGACCGTCACCGTTTTGCCCGACGGTGTAATCCAGACCGGCGCGTCCACAAGCGTTCCCGCCGCTCCGACATACTTCGAGCCGACGGAGATCAAATACTTGGTCCCGGCCGGGTTGCGGTCGGTGAGCGCCAGCTGAATGGACGTTTCCGCAATCTGTTGGGCGGCGAAAACCGGCGGCTGAGCTTTCGTGTGCACGGTATGATCGGAAACCGCTGCGTTGCCCAGCCGGTCGCGCGCTTCCAGCCGGACGGCATATGCGGTGTTCGGCAGAAGCGATCCGGCGGTATAGGAAGGAGCGGCGCTCCACCCGCTGGACGCGGAACCAATCGTAATCCGGTACGGGCTGGCGTCAAGTCCGGCCGGACTGTCCGTTGCCGACAACGAAGCCGTGATCGATGTATCGGTCGAGGCGAGCTGCCGGCTGCCGATGACGGGCGGCTGCTGGTCGACCTGGAAGCCGACCGATCTCGTCACCGGATTCGCCCAGTTATCCGTGACCTCAATCCGCAGCGTATGATTCCCTTGAGCCAGTCCCGCCAAGGAAAGCGTCTGGAAGGACAATACCTGCGGCGACAGCGTGTTGGTCACCGTGCGGGTATCGCGCGGCGACGTTTCTCCGTCCACGTAATACCTGGCGACTAGCGTATCGCCGTTTGCATCGGAGAGACTGATCCGCGGAATCAGTGAAACGCCGGCCTGTCCGAAAAGCTGGTCCTGTACCGGGAACTGGATGGACATCTCCGGCGGCGTATTCGTGTTGATCATGTTGGTCAGAGCCGTCAAATTGGAGGAAAACGCGGACGAAATGTCGCTGTAAATCCCTCCGTTCGACTGGTAAAGGCTGCTGTACAGCCCTTGATAGGAACTGCCCGTTACAACCGAAGTGACGATATTCAAATTTTTCAGCCGCGCAATTTCCTTTTGCATCGTAATCGCGTCGCCCGGTACATCGTAGCGGGTGCCTTCTTTGTAATCCGCATCCGTTATCAGGATCACGAACTTTTTGGCGAGCTGCTGATAGCTCATCCGCCGCGCTTCCTCCAGCCCGTCCACCGCGGATTCGGGCGTGTCTCCGCCGCCGTCGATGCTGACGCCGTTGAGCGCGTTTTTGAAGGAGTTCGGATCGGCGTACCAGCCGTAATTGACGGTCGAGCCCGTGCCGTCCGAATAAATGTCCTTGAAGGTGACCAGTCCCAGACGCGCATTGATGTTGTTGGCCCCCAGAATGTCGACAAACGTTCCGATGTTTTGCTTTACGTTGTTGATCACCCCGCCCATGGAACCGGTCGTGTCAATAACGAACACGATGTCCGCTTTGCGCTCCGGCTGGGCATGCGCCTGACCGGCGAACGGGCCGAAAAACAGGCTGCTTTGCAGCAGTATGAGAAAAGCAAGGAAGAAGAATTTCGCCTTGCGTAATCCGCTTTTCATCCGATGGCCTCCCGCCCATTATTGAATGGTATACGTTACTTTGGAATTGTCGCCCGTTTTGGCGATCAGCCGGATGATGTTCATCACGGTCTTGTTCGCGTCGGCAATCCGGTACTGAATCTTTCCGGGCGAGAAGGACACCACTGCAATCGAGGTTCCTTCAACCGGCCCCGGCGCAAGCTCCGCCCGGGGGGTTAACGCGCAGAGGTCCGCGACTTCCAGCTCCTCGGGGTTATAGGCGACGGTAACCTCACGCTCGGTTACGCCGGCCTTCACGGGAATCACCATAACGAAGTTAAACGCGGCGTCCTTTTCAACTTGAATGGTGAGCTCGGGCGTCGTGATTTTCTTCGCCAGCTCCGTAAAGCCGCTTTTGCCTCCCAGGTTGACGGCCCTTACCCGGTAGCTGTGCATGGTGTTCGGCTCCAGCTTGTCGTGCATGTAGCGGGTTTCCTTCATCCCGCTGATCAGCACGCCGTCCACCTCCAGCTCGTACGTCCCGGCGCCCTCTACCGGCGACCAGCTTACGGCAATGGAGGTTGTCGTTGCGTCTGCCAGCAGGTTCTTGGGCACGGCCGGCGGCGTCACGCCGGTCACAAGCTCCGACCACTCGCTCCACTCGCTTACCGTCAGGTCATTCTTGGCCCGGATGCGGTACACGTGCTTCGTATTCGGCATGAGTCCCGCATGGGTGTACGCGGTATCCGCGCCGTTGTCAACCAGAACGCCGTCCACCTCCAGCTCGTATCCGGTCGCTCCCGTTACCGGCTCCCAGCTCAGCTTGATTTGCGTGCTGAGCGCATTCAACTGAATATGGCCGGGAACGCCAAGCAGCGTCGATACGGTGACCGGCTCGCTCCATTCGCCCGCCGCCGATCCGAACAGACCGCGCACCCGGTACACATGCCAGGAGTACGGTTCCAGTCCTTCATGAACATAATGAGGGGCTCCGCCGAGCTTGACCGGTTCTCCGTCCACCAGCAGCTCGTATCCGTCCGCTCCCTCGACCGGCGTCCAGGACAGATCAATGGAAGTCAGATGCGGAACCGCCGTCAGCTTTTCCGTTTGCCCCATGGCGGTTTGTCTTTCGATTGGCGCGCTCCATGCGCCCGCGCCGCTCTTGTTGCGGGCCCGAACCCGATAAGCATGCTCCGTAAAAGGCTTCAAGCTTCGGTGCGTGTAAGCCGTTTGCAGCCCGACGGACACCACTTTGCCGTCCGCCTCCACATCATAGCCGACCGCCCCTGCAACGACGTCCCAGGTGAGCTGCACCTCCGTGCTGGTGGCCTCGGCCCGTAGGTTCCCCGGAACGCCGGGCCGGGTGGAAACGCTGATGGATTCGGACCAGGCGCCGACGGCAGCGCTGCTTTTGGCGCGGACCCGGTAACTGTGCTCGGAATTGAGGGCCAGGCCGGAATGGACATAAACGGGCGTTTCCCCGATTTCCACAACTTCGCCATCCGCCTCGAGCTCATAGCCGATGGCTCCCGGAACCACCTCCCACGAAAGCGTCACTTGGCTGCCGGAAGGATCGCCGCTCAAATGCTTCGGCGTTTCCGGCGGGGTCACGACTGTGACGGCTTCGCTCCAGCCGCTTACGCCATCCCCGTTTTCGCCGCGCACGCGGTACGTATGGCTGCTGTTGGGCGCAAGCTCCGTATGGTAAAACGATGTCCCGGTGATGTTCTCGTACAGAAGGCCGTCCGCCTCCAGGTCGTAAGAAACCGCACCGGAAACGGCGTCCCAGGTCAGCTTCACCGAATCCGGCAGGGCGGCGCCTTTTAAATGCTTGGGCGAAGCGATAACGGTCGACTTAACCAGCAGCTTGCTCCATTTACCGGGACCGCTGCTGTTTTTGGCCCGCACCCGGAACGTCTTCTGCATGTTGGCGTTCAAATTGCTTTCCGTATAAGACGTGTTCTCGCCCACATCGACAACGGAATCGTTGACTTCGACTTCATATCCCGTAGCTCCGGTGACTTCCTGCCAATTGACCGTGATGCTGTCGGTCGTAGACTTGAGCTGAATCTTTTCCGGAATCTCGGGAAGGGTCCAGAATTCGGAGACAGGCGACCACGGCCCCTTCAGGTCTTCGCTGAAGGCGCGGATCCGATAGCGGTGATTCGTCCCCGGTTCAAGGCTGTCAAAGCGGAAGGTCATCTCCTGTCCGAGCACGGTGATCCGGCCGTCAAATTCAATCTCATAGCCGTCCGCGTTCAATACCGGCACCCAAACCAGCACCGCCTGCGTTTCGGTTACGCTGTGCGAGCCGGCTGGCGCCGCGAAAGGCTCCAGTTGACCCCGCGGGACAAGCTCCCGCGCCTGTTCTTCGCTCTGCCAGTAAAGCTTTGCTTGCGGGGCGCCTTGTTTATGGATGTATTCCATACGCAAATCGTACGCTTTGCCCGCTTCCAGCTGCAGAACCCCTTCCCGCTGCCCTTGTCCGGTATCGGCGAGCAGGACCTGGTTGACCCACAGCTTTACGCTTTCCCCGGAGACGGCTTCAAAACGGTACGTGCCGGAATAACGCGGCTCTACCCGACCGGACCAGACTACTGAAAAATCGTTGTCGCCAAAGCCGGGACCGGTTAACCGGGGAACCGATTCCAGGTCGATATTGCGGTCAAGGCGCACAATGCGGGTTCCCGAAAAATCCGGGTTGCTGTAATACTCCGCCTTTAGCCCGTACAGCGTGTATTTGAGTTGCGTTTCGCCCGCCCCTGCGTCCCCGGTTACGATAATCGGCGTCCGGTTGGAGATCAGATTTCCGCCCGCCGCAAACACCCCGCCAGTATGAATTTCCAAATGGTTATTTACGCTTATGTTATCCCGCACCAATAAGTCCGCCCGGCGAATAATCAAACGGGCCGTCTGGTTGTTTGAGACAATCTCCCCAACCGTCATTTCATTGGCAATTTCCATCCGAACCGTTGTATTGATGTCGAGTTGGCCGGAAACCGCAAGCTCGCCGGCATTTACGGTCAAGCTCCCGTTGTTATAGGTCAGTTTGCCGGCATAAAGCTTTCCGGCCACCTCGACGGCGGAATCCTGATTCAAGTGAAACGCGCCGCCCACCGTCAAATCGCCCGATGCGCCGCTGACCGAAGGCACCGCGTGAAGGGACAGCCGCAGCGGAGCATTTGCGTTCAGGTCCGATTTCAGTTGCAGCGAGCCGTAAACAACCAGGTCAAGACTCCGGTTGGTGTTGATGCTGTCCAGAATAAGGTGGACCGGCTTCTCCGGGCTGCCGAAGGTCGCTCCTTTGTCCAGGTTCAATTGTCCCGCTTTGACAGCCGCCACCGGTCCTTTTGCCGCTGCAATCGCTGCCTGAATCGACGCGATGTCGTTCCCGCCGGCCGGAACGGCGGTCTGCTCCAGCGCTTGGCGCGCGGCTGCCGCCGCCTCCGCTTTCCCGGTCAAGTACCGGGCGATTTCCTCCCGCAATCCGTCCACTTCTATGTATGCCGGCGCAAAATGTTCATTGATGACGGAGCCGGACAACAGAAGGTGGTTTCCCTGCACCTTGTTCTCAACCGCGGGGAGCGAAATCTGCGGTTTTTGCAGCTTTTTGTCCACGCGCACCGCTTTGGCTAGGGTCAGACAGTTCAGGACGGTTCGCGCTTCGCTGTCCGTTCCCTGGTTAAGAGTCAAAACCCCGTCGGAAACGGCAACGGTTTTTTTGACCGTAGCATGCTGGCCGGCCTCCAGAGGAAAACCTTCCAGCAGGGCGAAGCCTTCGGCAAAGAGCGTGTTGCGGCTTTCGTAAACCGCATCTCCCACCGTGACGCTGATCTCATAGCTGCCATTCTCCACCTGGATGCCCCATTCGCCTCCCGGCAGCAGCCGCACACTGTTGTCGATGCCGGGATCGCCGTACGTGCTGGTTGTTACGGTCTGCTCCTCGTGCGGCATATTCCACCCGTACACATGGCCGTTCTGCTCTCCGTAAAGCTTCCCGTAATCGGGAAGGTAGCCGGTATAGGCCGGGATTTCGCCGGGCTGAAAGCTGACGCGAAGAAGGCTTCCCCCTGTAGCCTCCGCATAGGCCCCCTGCACCGATGGAAGCACGAGGGAGAAAATCAACAACAAACTGACGAGCCTTGCCATAATCCTGCCTCTGTTCGACATAAGTCCCCTCCATCTCTCCACTAAAAAAAAGCAAGCCAAAGAGACTGCGGCAACCCGGCTGTCATCCCTTCTTTCCAAAGGAAAAAGGATTAGACCCGTGGCTTTGCGTCCCCGACTTTCGTGCGGGTTTGCCTTTATCGATCACTTGACTTGCTTCCAACTGCCTATATATGGCAGAAATAGCTAGTAGGATAATTCCATATTCCTATTTCGATTTCCTTCATAAAATTAGGTATAAATTGTGAACGTGTAAAATTATGTCGTTTTTTAGGATTACTTTAGTCATATAGAGATTATCAGGAGAAAAAGGGAGCAATATGGGCGTCCGAACGTTGCCTCGGCATGAAAAGGCCGCTCCCTATACGGCGGGAACGGCTTATCAATGCTATGAACGTTCGTTGGAAGCGATAAGCGGGTTCCACGATGAGCTTCCTGATAAAGCGGTCTATTTCACGAGTGCAGCGTGGCTGAGCAAGGATTTCGGCAACAATTTGAGTTGGACAAAGCACCAACTTATTTTCAGAGCCTCCCCGAGTCGGGACAAACGGTGCTGCTGTGGAACTTCGCACTGCTCCCGAAAGGGGGCTTGCCAAACGAAGGCTGCGCCGACTGCCAGAACGTCTTTAACGTCCAGAAGCTCTCCGTCAGCCATTCAAGCTCCGAATCCGGTCTAGGTCGCCGCTGCACAGAACCTCCAGATGCGCATAAATCTTTTCCGGCGGCCAATCCCACCACGCCAGCTTCAGCAAATGGGCGATGAGCTCGTCGTCGAACCGCTTGCGGATGATCCGGCCCGGATTCCCGCCTGCGATGTGATAGGGCGGAACGTCACGGGTCACGACGGCGTTCGCCGCAATAATGGCCCCGTCGCCGATGTGGACCCCCGGCATAATGGTGACGTTTTGCCCGATCCAGACATCGTTGCCGACAATCGTATCTCCCTTAAACGGAAGATCGTCCAGCGCCGGCATCGCTTTTTCCCAGCCCCCGCCCATGATGTTGAAAGGGTACGTGGTCGCCGAATTCATCCGGTGATTCGCCCCGTTCATTACAAATTCCACTCCTGCGGCGATCGCGCAAAACTTGCCGATGATCAGCTTGTCTCCGAGGAACTCGTAGTGATGCGTCACATGCTCTTCAAACCTTTCCGGGCCTTCCGGGTCGTCGTAGTACGTGTAATCCCCCACTTGGATGTTCGGGCGGGTGATGATGTTTTTGACAAAACAGATCCGGTTCAGTCCCTCCACGGGGTGAACCGCATTCGGATCCGGTCCGTATGGCATGGTCGTTTCCTCCTCCGCATTTTTAGTGACCGCTTTTCAAGCAAATAATTGCGACAGCCGCCAGGCACTTCCATTCTACCTGAAACCGTCCTCCCGCCTGCCGGAAAAAACCGTTATAACGAAACCGGTCAAAAAAAGAGAGGCGCCCGCGCCCCTCTCATTCAAACGGCGTGCTGCGGACCCGGCCCGTTTTGCGGTCCACCTCCAGCCGCATCCGCCCTTGCGGTATGCAATTTCCTGCCGCCATCGTCCAGCATTTCATCAGTAGAAATCACCGCTGTCTGATTGCCCAAATGATCTGCTTCCAGATTGTGCGCGAAGAGCCGCCATCATCGTTATTCCGGTCCTCGTAGAAACCTTCATTCGGCTCATTGCCGATTCCTTCCGTTTTCCAATAGCTCCACGTTTCGTGTATTAGCAGATTAGGAGAGGAGAGGTTGGAAGGCCCCCCATGTAGGCGCTCTCTTAGGCGTTCCGGTTTGCTTGTCCGCCGTCTTTTTCTAATCCTCTCCGGGCAAAAAAAGGCAAGCGTCGGGGAGGGGGATGAGATGCAACCGGTCCAGCAAATGATAACCAGGGAACGGTGATGCGAATAGCTGCAAAACGGCATTTATTTCCTATCATTTCCTGTCCCCGTCGTAATATAAGAACGTATTCGCACTTATGTCCGCTAAAAGAAACGATAGTTAGAGAAAATTGAAGAATTAATTGCCTTTCTGCATCTATTCGGTCTAAAATAGCGGAAAACGGCAGGATGAGGTGCTTTTTTGCACTTCCTATCCATCCCCATGAGCGGGAGCCCTCTGGAAAGTTGAAGTTCGGGTCTTCATGCCCGTTCGCCGGGAGACGACCGCAGCTTTCTTTTCCAATCTCCGATATCGATGGGGCACTCTGGCGGAGGCAATAAGGATTAGACCGATTGGAGAATCGTTTCCCGTCCCGTCACTCCATGAGCCCGTACTTCCGCTTCACCCGCTCCAGCTTCTCGATCATCGGACGGGAAAGCACGAGCAAAAACACCACCGTGGCGGTCGCATGCACAAGATCGAACCAGAAGCCCGACGCATAGGCGGCCAGAAGCGCGCCCCAGGTGAAGCGGGGCGTGAACATCATCAGCGCGCTCAGGTTCATGATGCCGCCGTAGATAAAAAAAGTCGCCAGGCCGCCGAACAGGCAGAGCGGAAGCCGTTTTTTGGCGAGCAGGCCTTTGCGGTACAAAAGCCCGGCCAGAAAGCCGATAATGCCGAAGCAGAACATCTGCCAAGGCGTCCACGGCCCCTGTCCGAAAAAGAAATTGGACACAAAGCCCGTCACCGCCCCGACCAGAAAACCCGCCTCCGCCCCCAGACTGACGCCAGCAACAATCACGATTGCGACCACCGGCTTGAACTGGGGCAGCATGAAAAAGGCGCCCCGCCCCGCCACCGCAATGCCCGCCAGCACCGCGATCAGAATCAGCTCCCGGGCCTGCGGCTTCCGTTTTTCAAAGACAAGCGCAAACGGAAGCAGTGTATACAGCACGATCAGCAGGCTGATGAAGTAATATTTCCGGTCCTGGAGGACGAACACGCCGAACAGGATGGTGGCCGGAATCGCCGCAAGAATCAGCAGCATGGATACCATTGTCCGCCGGGAAAAGCTCCGGCCGGCTACCGGGCCGCGCAGCATAAGTCCACCACGCTTTCCGCCGTGACGGCATCCCGCCACACATGCCGCGCCATCCGGTTCGCGGCAGTCGTATAAAAGCTGTTGCCGGCGAAGAAGCGCTTCGCCTCGTTCGACGTAATGATGCTCCCGTCAAAAAACATCGCGCACACCTCCGCGTGCCTCGCGCAAAACTCGATGTCGTGCGACACCATTACAATCGTCACCCCCGACGCGTTGAGCCTTTTCAGGAACACGGCCAGCTTCTCTTTAAAAAAACCGTCCAGCCCCTTCGTCGGCTCGTCGAGCAGCAGCACCTTCGGCTCCAGAAGCAGCACCTTGGCGAGTGCAGCCCGCTGCTGCTCGCCGCCGCTCAGATCGTACGGATGCATGGAAAGAAGCCCCTCCAGCTCCGCGAATTGAACCGCCGCGTCCACCAGCGCCGCTTTTTCATCCCGGCTTCGCTTGTCCTCCGCCAGAACTTCGTACAGGTCCTCTTCCACTGTCTTTTTGACAAAAAGCGTTTGCGGGTTTTGCGGCAGAACCGCCAAATGACGTCGGAACAGCTCGCCCGCTTTGAATTTGGCCGGGTTTTGGCCGCCTACCCGAACCGTTCCCCGGTAAGGTTGGAGAAGACCGGCGATCAGGGAAAGCGTGGACGTCTTTCCGGTGCCGTTGCCCCCGACCAGGCAATAAAACTGCCCTTCCTCGACCCGGAGGGTAAGGTCTTTGATGACGTCCTCCCCGTTCTTTTCGTAGCGGAACCAGACATCCTTGAACTCGACGGCGAAGGCGCGCCGCCGGTTCCGTGCTCCCTCGAAGGCGGCCGCCGCACTCCGTTCCCCCGCCAGCCAGCCGGCGTTGCCGCTTGCCTCGCCCGGCCCTTCGGTCAACCAGTCGGCACTACCGTTCCTCCCGCCTGCCCCTCCGGCCAGCAGGCCCGCGTTACCGTTCGCCCCGCCCGACTCTCCGGTCGGCCAATCGGCCTTACCTTCCATCGCCGTTTGTTCCTCCGCCGAAAGTTGCCGACGACCCTGCAAATAAGCGTCCAGCCATTGACGGCCTTCCTTTACCGTGACCGGGAGAACGGAAGGCTTCGGCTCGGCGCCCGGTCCTCCGGGCGACTCGTCTTCATACGCCCCGCAAACCCGACTTTCTTCGGCCTTTCTTCCGGACTCAGGACTCCCGGCGATCTCAAAAATGCCCGCCTCCCCCGCTTCCGACACCTCCGCGCAAATCCGCATCGCGGTCGGCATCGACGCGAACATCGGATGCCGGAGCTCCGCCAGCCGCCGTCCCGCCTCGCGGGGAGCTCCGTCCGCCAGCACCCGGCCTTCGTCCATGACAATCAGGCGGTCCGCCAGCGGAAGCACCTCCTCCAGGCGATGCTCGCTCAGCAGGATGGTCGTGCCAAGCTCGCGGTTGATCTTTTTCAGCGTCTCCAGAAAATCGCCCGCCGCAATCGGGTCCAGCTGGGAAGCGGGCTCGTCCAGAATCAGCACGGACGGGCTCATCGCCATGACGGAGGCCAGGTTCAGCAGCTGCTTTTGACCGCCGGACAGATCGGACACCTTGCGGTGAAACCAGGTTTGAATCCCGAAAAAGCTCGCCATCTCCGCCACCCGCAAACGGATGGCCGCCGGCTCGCAGCCCAGGCTTTCCAGACCGAACGCCAGCTCATGCCAAACCTTGTCGGTCACCAGCTGGTTGTCCGGGTTTTGCAGCACAAAGCCGATATCCGCCGCCTGCGTGCGGGCATCCGCATTTTCCAGCGGGCGTCCTTGGAAAGAAACCGTCCCGCTCCTTTCGCCATGCGGCGTCAACACCGGCTTGAGATGACGCAGGAGCGTGCTTTTGCCGCTGCCCGATTGACCGCACAGCACGACAAATTCGCCGCTGCCAATGCTCAGGCTGATCTGCGACAGCGCCGCGCGCGGCTGCCCGGGAAACGAAAAGCTCAAGTCCTCGATGCGATAGATTTCCATTTCAGCGCCTCCACCAGATGCAAAATCGCGGGCAGCAGGCACAACCCGGCATAGGCAAATGCAGCCAGCATGCCAAGCGGGGCCGCGTCCGAAGCTTTAATTGAAGGAAAAAAACGAATCGTGTTCAGCCCCCGCGCTGCGCCCAGCAGCACGAGCAGAGTCAGTCCCGTCAGGGCAAGCAGCGCCATTTTGTCGCGGAAGGTCCACCGGTAAACGGAAAAGCTGGTCCGGCCGGGCAAGCCGTAGCCCCGGGCCTTCATCGAATCCGCCGTTTCGATGGCGTTTTCGAGCGCCCACGTGGTCATGATGGATAAGATCGTCAGGCCGCGTTTCGCTTTTTGCAGCGCATTTCCCTGGGAAAGGTCGCGCCCGATGCATTTTTGCCCCCGGGAGATTACCTTGAGCTGGGCTGCATACCGCGGCACAAACCGCAGCACCATCGACAGAATCAGGGAAAGCGCCGGAAGCAGCCGGCCGAACAGATGGATGAACTTATCCGAGGTCATCACCGCGTTGTAACAGGAAAACCAAAGGATGACCGTCCCGAACATGAAAGCGGAGGCCGCCCCGTACAGGATCGATTCCAAGGTCACCGGATTGCCATTCCGCAAATAGAACAGGATGGTGACTCCGGCATGATTGAACAGCGGGTTCAGCACCGCCGCCGCCAAAAGCAGCGGAAGCACGTAAAGCAGCGCGAAGCCCGCCGCTTTTCGACCTTTCAGCAGGATCGAATAAAGCAGCGCGCTTCCGAGCGCGATCGCCTGAAAGAGCGGGTGCATAAAAAACATGCTGCACACAATCACAACAGCAAAATAAAGAAAATTCACCGCCGGGTGATAGGAGGAAAAGCTGTCCTTCATCGCTTCATTGTCCTCCTGCGGCCATGCCGCCGCCGACGTCGCGCCCCAAATCGCAGGTGTACACCCATTCGATCACATCGCCGTCCTTCAGCTTGTAGCGGCTGCTGCCGTAATTCGGAAACCAGCCGTTTACCTTGTACATCCATCCGCTCAGCTCGCCGCAGTCAAACTCGTACAGGTTGTGAATGCCCTCCACGTAATTGCTGTTGTAGAGCGGCGTCATCTCGAATTCGAGATGGATTTTGTGCGTTTTCATTTCCCGGAGCAGGACATCGAACACCGACTCCCCTTCATAAAAGATCACCGCCTGCGCTTTGAAAATCACTCCGTCCTGCGGCAGCACCTCCAGCTTGTCCTTGTCCAGTTGGTCCAGGTTGTCCAGAATGGTTTTGGCGCTGACGGACAACGTGGCGGTCAGCGGCTTCTTTTTGTCGACGGCCGCGTCCTGCCATTCAACCGGCTTCGGTTTGCCGGTAGGCACCGGGTCCGTCAGGTAGGCGTCCTTGGCGGGCGACGCCGAAGGACGCGGCTTGGCGGACGGCGCGGCGGGGGCCGGGGCGGAGCCGGCTATGGCGCCATTGCCGGGCGCGGCCGCGCCGCCTTTGCCGCCGGGCGAGCCGGGGCTGCTGACGGCGGAAGACCCGGCGGCGGCGCCTCCCGGCGCGGCGCTTGCGGCTGGCGCGCCGGGGCCGGCTGAGGGCACCGGCGCAGCCGGGCCGGCGGAGCCGCCAGCGGCCGACGGCGGGCCGGCTGTGCCCGGCGGCGCGGTGCTTGCGGCGGTGTTGTCCGGCCCGCCGGCAGGCTGCCCGCCGTCGGCCGGCAAAGCGCCGCCGTTCCCGCCGCCGGCCGGCGCACTCGCGGCCGCCCCCGGCGGGGCTGCGGCTGTGTCGCCACTTGCGCCCGCTCCCGCGCCGCTGCCTTCCGCCTCGCCGCCGTTTGCGCCCGCTCCCGGACCGCTGCCTTCCGCCCCGCCGCCGCTCGCGCCCGCTTCGGCGCCGTTTGCGCCCGCTTCGGCGCCGTTTGCGCCCGCTGCCGCGCCGTTTGCCGCGCCCGCGTCTTCTCCTCCGGCGGCTCCCCCGCCGGAGGGCAACCCGGCCTGCCCGCCGGACGGCTCCAGCACCTCGAGCGAGGTGCCCCCGGCGGCGGGGCCGGGTGACGGCGGCCGAAGCTCGCCGCCCATCAGAAACGCGCCCGTCAGAAGCAGCGCGATAACCAGCGCCGCCAGCAGCTTTTTCTTGTTTTTATCGTACCAGCTTCTCATCGCATTACTTCACATCCGTCATGTTGTATAGAGAAGATTGACCGGCCGTAAACCGCTCATAGGCGGCCAGCGCGTACAAAGCCTGATCGGTCGCCATCAGGTCGACCTCGCCGGGTTTGGCCCCGCCGTTGTCCTGGCCGCCGGAACGGATGTGATAAAAGCCTCCGTTCGGAGCCGCATAGCCGAGCAGGGCGTCGATGACCGTACGCCCCTGCTTGATAAACCGGGAATCGGATGCCGGGTCGATTCCCAGTCCCGTCAGTGCGACCACCACTTGGGCGATGCTTTCCGAATTAGCCGACCCCCAGCTCGAAAACCCGCCATCCTTGTCCTGCGCCTTCGACAGCCAGCCCAGCCCCCGGTCGACGGCGGCCTTGACGGCCGCGTCGGTGCGGTAATAGGGCGTCAAACTTTGAAGGACCATGGCCGTGATATCGGGGTCCGGTTCTGAGGCGTCGGACGCAAGCGCCCAACCGCCTCCTTTGATTTCCCGCTGCAGAATAAACCAGATCAGCTTCTCGCGGGTCGTCTGCGTCCGTCCTTCTTCGGCAGCGGGGATGGCGTAATTTTTGCTGTCCAGGGCGATCAAGGCGAAGACCGGGCCGTTGATCCCCTGCTTCACGACCGTGTCAAAGTCAGCGAGCAGCTTCAGCAGGTCGTATCCGGCGGCATTGCGGACATCCTTGCCGAGCGCGGTCAGCGCCAGAATGACCCGGTCGTATTCCGTATATTTCACGCGGTGCAGCTTGCCGCCCGTTTCCTTCAGCGTCTTTTCCACAGCGGCGTAATAGCTTTCGTAGTAAGCCGCCGGAACCTTTGCCTGCGATCGGAGAAGCGCCAGCACCGTCCAGTCGCCGCCAATGCTGGCGACGCCCGGCTCGGTTACCGTCTTCTGCAAAAATGCGGCCGCTTGCTCCATCGCCTCAGAGGCCTTTTTCTGCAAAACTTGAGCATTCGGTGCTTCCGTTCCGCCGGGCGCACTTCCGGCGGTGCCGCTGCCCGCCGCACTGTTCTCGCCTGCCGCAGCACCCGTGCCGGTTTCGCCGCTTCCCGGCGTCTCCTGCTGCCCTCCGTTCGGCTGTTCCGCGGAGCCCGGACCGGCCCCGTTTTGCAGGGACTCCCGATATACGAAAAGCTTTACCGCGATGACGGCGGCCATTTCCCGCGTCATCGTGCCTTTCGGCTCAAAGCGTCCGCCGCTGCCGACCATCAGCTCCAGCTTGGCGGTCGTCTCCACTGCGTTCCGGGCCCACGACGACACGTTGTTCATGTCGCCGAAGGCGGTGTCCGGTTTGGACGGCTTAACCTCCAAGGCCTGGAAGATTGTTGTGGCGGCCTGCTCCCTGTTGATCGGAGCGTTCGGACGGAATTCATTTCCGAACCCGGAGGCAATGCCTTGATGATAAGCCGCCGTGACGTACGGATAATACCAGTCATCCGGCTGCACATCGGCAAACGGGCTATCGCCTGCGCTGCCCTGCTCCAGGCCGCCGACCGAAACGAGCACTTTGATGAATTCGGCGCGCGTGATCGTTTGCTTCGGATGGAACACGCCGTTCGAGCCGATCATCAGCCCTTTTTCCCCGGCTTGCCGGACCGCTTCACGCGCCCAAGGGGCAATCGCGGCCGCGTCGGCATACTGCTTGCCCAGGTCGAAGGACGGTTCGGCCGCCGGCTCCGCAGCTTTCACCGCATAAGCGACAAAGGACGCCGTTTCATTCGTGCGGATCACCAGGTCGCTGCCGTATGAATAGGCGTAGGCGGAAGGAGCTTGTCCGGATTGGGCCTTTTCCGCCTCATCCAGACTCGCATAACCCGGCATTCCCGCAAATTTCCCGTCCGCCCCAAGCCGGCCGGCCGACAAGGCTTTGCCCCCGGCAATCGTGAGCTCAAGAGGACGGTCGAACGCCGCCGGACCGGATGCCTCGCCTACCCGGAATACCCGGGCGACATCGGCTTGCGAGTTCTCCGGCAATCCGGCTTCGATTTGCTTCCGAAGAAGCTCTTGCCCGGCTGAATCAAGCGCCGTCAAAAGCTCCAGCTTCGCGCCGCCGGTTTTGAGCTTGGTTCCTTTTTCGATCCGGAGCGTCAGGTTCCCCCGCTGCGCCGTTATGGCGGGAAGCCCGGCGCTTGCCACTTCCGACAAGTCCAGAACCACTTTTGCCGGGGCCTTTTCCGGAATGACAATGTTGAAGCCCGCCGGCGACTGCGCGGCCATTTTGGAAGTCAGCTTCACGGTATAATCCTCGGCGGTTCCAGCCGGAACCCCGATCAGCTCGGGCTCGTCTTTCCCTTCCGTTCCGCCGGGCGGCGGGCCCCACTGGCTCAGGTCCTGCCCCAAATCGGCGCCCAGGTTGGTCGTGTACCGCCACTGCACACGGTCGCCTTTCCGCAGCGTATATTGGCTCGCGCCGTAATTGGGGAACGCCCCGTTGACGCTGTACATCCAGCCGCTGCCGCTGCCGTGATCGAACTCCCCGTCCCCCGCGATGGAGGAGACGTACACGCTGTTAAACTCGGCCGTCCAGCTGTAATCGTAGGCGATGCCCTTGGTGTCCAAGGTCCGCTGCAGCACGCTCCAGGCGGTGTCCCCGGCCTGCAGCTCGACGCTGAGCGCCGGAACAACCTCTCCCTTGCCGATCGTGCGTTTGTCCACCGACAACGTTGCGTATTGCTTGGCTTCCGGAACTTGCGGAACATTCGGAACACCCGGTCCCTCCGGATTCTCCGGAACCTCCGGAACGTTTCCGCCGCCTTCTCCCGGTGCCTCGTTCTTGCTTGCTGCATAAGCGACAAAATCGGTAAAATGCGTGGTTTTGACGATCAGGTCGTCTCCGCTTTCGTAGGCATAAACAAGCTCGCCGCTTGCCGCGCCTTCCGGCTCGCCGGCGTATTTGGGTATTGCATGAGCTTCACCGTTTTCGAGGTACGCGGCACTGTGTCCGCCCAGGCCCGAAAATGTCAACGAAACCGCGCCGCTGAAGGTAATCCGCTCCGTGCCGCCCATCGCGACCGCGCGGGAGATTCCGTCCAGCTTGTAGCCTTCGGGAAGCGTCGGCGTGATTTTTTCGCGCAGTCCGGCATCCGTTAGTCCAGCCGTGGAAAACAAAGCCGCGCTGTAAACCGCATCGCCAACCGTTTGGGTGCCCGTCGGAATGGAGAGCGAAACGTTCCCCTTGGATGCGTAGATCGCCGGCAGGCTGCCCGCAGGCAGCCTTACGCTTACCTTGCCTGCCTTGTCCGCCGGAATAGCAATCGAAATTTGTTTGCCATCTGCCCCAGCGGGAATGGCGACGAAGTAGTCATGCTCGTTGTCGGGAACCTCTACAACCGGCTGGTCGCCTTCCGGCAGCGGAAGGCCAATCTCCGCACCCGGTCCTTCCCCTTCGCCCGGCTGCTGTGGCTGTCCTGGCTGCCCGCCCTCTCCCGGCTCTCCGGGCTGCCCCGGTCCGCCCGGAGCGGATACGTCCGACATGTCGTACAGACTGGGTTTCCCATTTACCAAACGGTCATAAGCGACGAGCGCATAAACGCTTTGGTCCGTGGCCATTCCGTTGGCCGCGCCCGATTTTATGTGGGAGAAGCCTCCGGAGGGCAAAGCAAAGCTCAAAAGCGCGTCAACAGCCGAAACGCCGTTTTTGACAAAACGCGGATCCGTATGCGGATCAATGCCAAGCTCCGTCAGCGCAACGATAACCTGCGCGATGCTTTCGGCGTTAACCGTCCCCCAGCTTGCAAAGCTGCCGTCCGCCTTCTGCGCGCCGGACAGCCACGCCACCGCCCGGTCGACCGCGCCGCGCACCGGCTCCTGCGTGTCATAGTAAGGCGCGAGGCTTTGGAGCGCCATTGCCGTGATGTCGGGGTCCGGGTTTGTGACCGACAAGGCCCAGCCGCCGGCGGCTTCCGTCCCCTTCTTGATCTCCTTGCTCACTATGTAGTCGATCAGCTTTTCCCGCGTTGTCTGGCTTGCAACGACGCTTACCTCGGGAATCTCATACGGCTTGCTGTTCAGCGCCAACAGCGCGTAAATCGGCCCGTTAATTCCCTGCTTTTGCACCGACGCGAAATCAGCCAGCTTCTCCAGCTGGTTGTACCCGCCGACATCGGCAACCTCCCGGTTCAGCGCGGTTAACGCCAGGATAAGCCGGGAGTATTCGGTATATTTATTGGTTCCGCCCAGATTGCCCTGCCTGGCCTGCACTTCCTGGACCACCTTGTCGTAATACCCGTCATAATACCCTTCCGGAACGGGATACCCCGCCCTCGCCAGCGCCAGCACCGTCCATTCCCCGTTGCCGGTGCCGAACTTGGGGGCGCTGACGGTCGAAACCAGATAGGCCAGGCTGCGGTCCAGCTGCTCCTTGGCCTGTCCATTCGCCGCTGCGGTACTCACGGCAAAAGAAGCCGCCGAAGCGGCTCCTCCTGCTTGGAATGCGGCCGAAGACAAGGCCGTGTTCAGATCGGTCAATGCTTGATCTACGCTCGTCTGGCTGCTTTCCATGTTGGATAAAGCGCTGTAGGCTTGCTGGTATGCGGCGTAAATGTCCGGATCGGCCAAAAGCGCCGCCTTGTTCGGACTGCTGTTGATTTCCGCCACCTTGGCGGTCAAAGCGTCTTTGTCGGCGGGGTCGATAACGGGCGGGCCCCAGTCCGCGCCCAGGTCCACGCCGTAGCCATATACGGTAAACTGGGTGCGGAACACGTCGCCGTCCGCCGGGTAGTAGTCCGCCATGCCGAAATTCGGGAAGGCGTCGTCGACGGTGTACATCCACCCTGCCATGCTGGTGTAGTCGAATTCGCCGAGCCAGTCCGGATCGGCCTTCGTGCCGATCGTGTCTCCGCCGCCCGTCACCATCGTCTGTATGTAGGCGGGGATTGCGAGCGAAGCCGTGGAGCTGTCGCGAATCTTGGAGAGATAAAAGCCGCTTGTGACCGTGCCGTAGTTCTGATAATTCCCGGTGCCCAGGACGCGCGTCAGAACGGCAGCCCCGTTTTCACCGGCATAAAAAGGAACGTTCACCGGTTCTACGGCGTACCCTTGTCCAAGCGTAAACTTTTCAACGGTAACGGTGATGTAACCGGCCGGCGTCGTCCGCGCCGTCTCTGCAAAAGCTTTGCTGACGGGAGCGGGGAGTACAGTGAAGAGAAGTCCGAGAATCAAAAGTAAGGCTGTCCAGCGTTTTCGGTTCATGCTTGATCGATTCCTCCTTTGGAAATTGCGCATTGGGTTGAAGCAGTCGGTTCGCGGAAGCTAGACTTCCGGCAAATCGGGCGGACTGTCAAACGCGCGCGGAGGATCGTCCCTCGAGAAGCAAAATTTCCGCATGCCAAATACACCTCTCCTATCCTTCGTAGAATGGTGAAAAGAAACAGGCAGGTATTCTGGCTTAAGGATCGTCACCCGTTGCAGCCTTCCCGGTTGTCCAGTGGCATGTTTGCAAGGATTCCCCTCTTACAGCGGCGGGACCGCGCGGGATTTGCACCCGGCTTCCCTTTTAACCAATTCCGGTTCAGTTTAGAAAACTGAATAATTGGCACCCGTTTCCTATTGGTCCTATCATAACCAATTATTTTCCATTTGTCATGCTTTTTCTTAAAAGAGTTCCGGGAACGGGGTCGCGAAGAGAGAGCAAACGTCGAAAAAAGGCCGGTTTCGCATGGCCTGGGCGATATGGTACGATAGGAAAACCAGCCGGCAAGGCAAGGAGGAAAAAAGCGAATGGCACCCCCTTGGAAGAAAAACATCGTGCTGTTTCTGGCCAGTCAAACCATTTCTTTGTTTGGCTCGTCGCTCGTTCAGTATGCTATCCTTTGGCACATCACGCTGACCACCAAATCCGGCTCCATGATGACCGTGATGATTCTGTGCGGCTTTTTGCCGACGCTGCTGCTTTCCCCTTTCGCCGGGGTTTGGGCGGACCGCTTCAACCGCAAGGTTTTGATCATGACGGCGGACACCGCGATCGCGCTCTCCACGCTGGTGCTTGCGGTTTTGTTCCTGCTCGGGTATGACGCGCTCTGGCTGCTTTTTCTGATTTCCGCTATCCGGGCGCTTGGAACGGGCGTGCAAACGCCGGCGGTCGGAGCCTTTGTGCCGCAGCTCGTTCCGGAAGACAAACTGCCCCGCGTGAACGGCGCGAATGGCAGCATTCAGGCGATGGTGACCCTGCTCGCCCCGATGGCAAGCGGGGCGCTGATGAACGCGGTGCCGATGGCGGTTATTCTGCTTATCGACGTGGCGACCGCCGCCGTGGGCGTGCTGACGCTGCTTTTGTTCCTCCGCGTTCCGGCCCACGCCAAGGCCGGGCAGCCGCAGGAGGCCGGCTATTTCGCCGACTTCCGCCTCGGCCTGCGGTACATTGCCTCCCACGCCTACATCAAGGCATTTTTCGTGTTCAGCGGGATCTTCTTTGTAATGGCGGCCCCGGTCTCCTTTTTGACGCCGCTTCAGGTTGCCCGGACCTTCGGAGAAGAGGTGTGGCGGCTGACCGCGATTGAAATCGCCTTTTCGATCGGCATGATGGGCGGCGGGCTGCTTTTTACGGTCTGGACGGGGTTCCGCAACAAAATCCACACCATGGCCGCCGCTTGCATGATCATGGGCGCGGGTACGCTGGCGCTCGGCGTGGCGCCGGTTTTCTGGCTTTACCTGCTGATCATGGGAGTCGTGGGAGTGGCGCTGCCGTTTTACAACACGCCCGCCAACGTGCTGCTGCAGCAAAGGGTGGAGCCCGATTTCATGGGCCGCGTGTTCGGCATCCTCGGGATGATCTCCAGCTCCATGATGCCCCTCGGCATGCTGGTGTTTGGACCGGCGGCCGACTATGTGGCGATCGAGTGGCTGCTGATCGGCACCGGCGCCGTGATGGCGGCGCTCGCCTTCCTGTTGATGGGCAACAAGCCGCTGCTGGAAGCGGGCATGCCCATGGGTGAGCCGACCGGAGAACGGTCAACGGAGGCCGAGGCGGACGCAGGAACGGAGCGCTGAAAGGGGCACGTAAAAAAGAGACTTGGTGCCGGCTTTGCCGGTTCAAGTCTCTTTTGTTTTGCTGTGTTCCTCATAGTCCTGTAATTCTCCCATAAAACTAAACGGACCGCTTAATATAAATATTGCTATATTCTCCGTAGACGAAATACCAGGTTATGCTAAGCTATCGGAGAAAAGGCATTGGAAAGTCAGCGGCAGTACAAGCGTTTACTCTTTGCAAAGCGGATTGGAAGGTTGTCCAGATGGGTGAAAATCGTCCGGCAACATCCTTTTGGCGGGATGTATGTTGAGAAGGATTATACTTCGAGGCACTATACGGAAACCTACCGCGAAGATCTGAACAAATATATCCAAACCTTCAACAATAGGAACTTTTAGCGACATCTTTTTTGCCTCCGTAGAAGCGGGCACGAACTCCTATGATGATTGGCTGTAACGATATTTGTCGGCGGCCCGGCTCCTTTACAAGAAAGCCAACACCGCAAGCAGCGGCAGCAGCAAAGCGAAGTTCAGCAGCGTAAAAACGCGAAGAAACCGCCCGGGCGCAAACTCCCGGCTGTAGAGCCGGTAGGAGATCAGGCTGGCCAAAGAGGCGACGAGCGTGCCGAGACCGCCGGCGGATACGCCGTACAGCAGCTCGCGATAATCAGCAGTGAACCCCGACAGCAGCACGGCGGCAGGCACGTTGCTGATGATTTGCGACAGCCCGGCGGACACAAGAAGCACCGCTCCGTCCTCTTGGAGCAAGGCGTCCAGCGCCGAACGGATTGCCCCGATGCCGGTCATGCTGTCCGCGAAAAGAAAGAAGAGCATAAAGGTGGCGAGCAGCAGGTAATCGGCCTTTTTCAATAGCCGGGGAGCCATCGCCGCAATGACGGCGGCGGTTACGGCCGTGCTGATCCGCCAGTCGAGCACCCGAAACACGGAAAGCAGCGTCAGCACAAAAGCGGCGCTTGCCCCGGCAAGCAGAAGCGGACGGCGGAGCTGCGGCTTTTCCCGGGCGGCCCGGTACGGCTCGCCTTTGTTGCCGAAATGGTTGATCGCGAGAAGCAGCCCCGCGCCAAGCGCGCCAAACGGCGCCATGATGCCGAAAAACTCGGAAGCGGACAGATGATAATAGGCGTAGAGAAACAAGTTTTGCGGGTTCCCGAACGGCGTGAGCGCCGAAAAAAGGTTGGCTGCCAGCGTTTCGAGAATGATGAGCAGATAAGGGTCTCTTCCGCTCATCCGCGCCATGAGCAGGGTAAGCGGCACCACGGTCAGCAGCGCGACATCGTTGGTCACGAACATGGAAAGCACACCCGTCGCCGCGATCATGGCTAGCCCGAGCCGGCGGGGCGTCGAGAAGGCTCCAAGCGCCAGATTGGCAAGCGACTTGAGAAGCAGGCATTCCTCAAAGGCGAGGCAAACCAGCATCAGCGAAAACAAGGTGCCGATGACGTTCCAGTGAATAGCATCCGCGTGCGGCGGCGAGAAAAAACCCGCGGCCAGCGCCGCGAGCAAGGAAATCAGAAACACCGGTTCTCTGCGACAAAATGCGGCGGCGCGAGGAACGGCGGTGCGGATTGAGTAAGCGTTCATGAGGACTCCTGATGATGGGACTCTCTTATTTCATTCGAGAGGCGCGAAGAGCGAGGCGATTCTCCGGCTGCTGCCTCTATTATAGCGAATGGGCTTCGTGCGGACGACAGCTTTTTTTCACATTGCGGCGCAAGCTTCACTCGCGCAAACCAACAGCGCTCCCATGGCCTGCTTCTCCAGCTCGGCAATCTCCAGCAGCAGCTCGGAAGCTTCCCGCAGAGGCACGGCGGCTTCCGTTTGCGCGGCTAAAACGATCCGGTCCGAAACCCCAGTCCAAAGCGGGGCGAGGGCCGCAAATTGCCGCGCCGGTTCGGCCAGGCCGCTGCCGGGGTAACGCATGTCGCATTCCTGCAGGAAATCCCGGTACAAGTTACGAAAAAGCCCTCCGCCGGTGCCGCCTTTTTCCATCAGCGTACCCATACGGTTCAGCAGTTCGGGCGTGATGTCGGGTCTTGCCGGAAGACTTGGGAGCAGCTTGGCCGTTTTGCGCATCCCCAAAAAAGACAAATTTTGAATCGGCGGGTTCAGATAGCCCGCCGCGTTGCTGCGAATGGCCCGAAAGACAACCGGCTTTAACTCCGTTTGCGGAATTTCACCGGTTATCGTAAAGGACTTGTTGCGGGAAGCCATCGGCCCTTTGGCGCTTCTCCCTTCAGGCGATTCCGGAAAGCCGTGTCTTCACCCGTTCGCCTTGCCCCGCCGTATCGCAAACATAGCCGTACAAGGTGGTCCGGAAATAGTCAAATAGCAAAAAAAAAGAAGCGCTTCAATAGGAGGAACTATTGAAGCTGCTTCTGCCGGCGGACAGGACTTCCGCCGGTTTCCTTCCGCTTTTGCGGCGCTTTGACTTGCTAGGACTCCTTCCAATATTGTCGTTTGAAAAGGGAGGTTGCGGTTATCCCCGCTAAACGGGCGGCGCCCCCCCCCCCCCGAATTCCCGACATTTCAGAGAGGCCCCCACTTAAAAGAAGGTGCAGTAAGTTCGAAAAAGCAACTAATTATACCTTTATCCACTATTTTGGGCTGAATACATGCAATAAAGCAACTATTTCTTCTGTTTTCTCTTGTTTTCGCTGTTTTTTTTAGAGAATAGGTGCGAGTACGTCCTTATTTCACGATAGGGGCAGGTAATCCTAGGAAATAAGTGCCGCTTTGCACCTATTCACTTCTTCGTTCTCTGGTTCCCTATTCACTTCTTCGTTCTCTGGTTACCATTCGCTTGATCGGCCCAACCGCCCCATCCCGCTACTCTCTTTCCCGGCCATGAAAACAGTTGCAAAAGGAAACAGTTGGTGCGAAAGGAATGGCGGGACAACCAAACGGCACCATCAAAAGAGACAACTTTCATAAATGAGCCCTAGCTTCGCTTCTTGCCGGCTTTCGCCCGGTTTTCTTCCGCCCGGAAGAGCACGATGCGGCGGATCAGCTCCAGCGGCAGCGGACGGTCCAGCGGAAACTGAACGGAGCCCTTGGCCTTTTTGTACCCGGCCAGCTCCTGCTCAAAGGCGGCAATGCCGCTCGGATCGGGGTAGAAGCCGATATGCTTTTGAAAAGCCGCAAAATGCACCAGGTTTCCGTTCACCGCAAATGTCGGCATCTGGTAGCTGATCTTTTCCGCGGCGTCGGGCGCCGCTTCCCGGATCGTTTCTCTTACGGTTTGCAGTTTATCCCGGACATCCGCAGGGAAGGCGGCGATATACTCGTCTATTGTCGCGAATTGCGGCTTTGCTTGGTCCATTTGGAACCCTCCCGTTGATGAATGATCCGCCCGCCTGATCCTAGCCGGGGCGATCTCCCTACCTCGCCAAAAACTTCGGCTCTCCTGTAAAAACCGCAAGCTGCTCCGGCGCTCTCCGGTAGAGGGCCAGAAGCGCTTCGCTGCCGTTTTCCCGCGCGTAGCCGTATTCCGCCTCCGTGACCGGAACGGCCCACAGCACGGTGGTCCGCTCTCCTTCAAAAGCCGGAAGCTCCGGGGAAGGCAGACGCTCCCGCAAAGCGCCGTTTACCAAAAGCACGGCGGGAAAGCCTTCGATTTGATCGCAAGGCAGGGTATGGCCGTGGCCGAGCCAAGTCAGCAAGCCCCAAGGCAGCTCCGTCTGGCCGGAAAGGTAACCCAGGACGGGCATGAAGTCGGCGAGCGCTCCTTCCCGGGCCGCAAACGCCAGCTCGAACCGCCGGAAATCCCCGGCCTCCTCGCCGTGATACTGTTCGACCTTCGGCTGCGGAATCATGCTTACGCCTATGGTAAACGCGTAGTGGACCTCCTCCTTGCGGGCCGTAATCAGCGCCTTCGGGGGCCAGTTTCCCCCGTCAATGGCAAAATACTGTTCGTGCGGACCGCCGCAGAATGTCTCCAGAGCGGCCAACTGCCCCTCCTGCACCCGGCTCCACGTTTCCTGCCCAAGGGAAGCCCAGCACCGGCGGCTTCGTTCGACCCGTTCGGCCAGCACCGGCTCCGCACCGTCAAGCGCCCAGGCGAAAGGGCCGTTGTCCACGCCATAGCGGGCATAGCCGTGAAAACCGTTTTCCCCCGACCAGCCGGGGATCACCGCCAGCAGCTTGCCGTTTTCCAGCAAAGCCGCGCCGTCGCCCTCTTCAAACCAGACGATTTCGAGCGTATCTTCCTTGGGCGGTATTATTCCGTTCGGATGACTGCAATGGGCGGCGGGCATCATCGGCGGCCGCCCTTTTTCCATGGCGTCCGTATCCGGTGCTGGAGGCGCTTTGCGCTTGTTGCACACCCAACAGCTTCGCACAAAAGCCTGCTCGCTCCCCGGGTTGCCCCAGAGGTAGAAATAAACGCAATCTTCGGTTTCTTCGGCAAACGCCTGAATGTTGCAAACGGGCGACCAGCTTTCCGCCAGCACCCTGGGTTTCTGTTTTTTCCAGAACATGACGATCTCCTCCCTGCTGTCTGTTTTTTCCGGTCCAATCGCTGTCCGCCAGACAGCAGACAAGCGCTACTTCTCTTCAATCGGCAGCTTCACCAGCACCTCATAGGCCGCGCCGGGCTTCAAGTCTCTTAATATGCCGTCTTCGACAAGCTCGTCTCCGGCGTACACCTCGGGTGCCTTCACGCCCGGCTCCCGCCGGATCGCGATGCGCAGCTCCGCGCCCCGGAACCGCCGCGAGAGGGAAGCTTCCCGCCAAGCCGCCGGAAGCTGCGGCCGGATCATCAGCCCCGCCCGCGTGCCCTGAACGCCGAACAGGCCGTCGACCAGGCAGCGGTACACCCAGGGGACCGTGCCGGTGTTGAACAGATGGCTGGACCGTCCGGCGGTATGCGGATACTGTCGGTAAGCGCCTCGGTAATAGTTCGGAATAAAGACCGGCAGCTGGCCGCGCCGCTTGATGTCCTCCGGGTCCGGGCCGGGAATCATTTTGCGGAGCAGCCGGTAGGCGTTCTCTTTTTCTCCGACCAGGTAAAGCGCATAGATATAAAACGCCGCCGCGTGGTTATAGACCGCACCGTTCTCCGCCGTGCCCGGATGCTTCTGGGTCACCCGCCCGACGTCCTCTCGCATGGCCGTGTACGCGGGAGCCAGCTTTTCCACCCCGTACGGGGTTTCCAGCTGCTCCTCGACTGAACGGATCAGGCGCGCCCGTTTGTCTTCGTCCGCCGCGCCGCTCATGAGCGCCCAGCCCTGCGGGTTGATGTAAATGCGCCCTTCTTTGTCCTCTTTTACGCCGAACACTACGTTGTCGTCGGTAATTCCCCGCGCGTACCAGTCGCCGTCCCACAGGTAGGCGTTGACCACCGCGTTCGTTTCCTCCGCCGCCCGCCGGAACTCGCCGGCAATGGCCGCCCGCCCGGCCTCCTCGCAAATGTCGGCCCAGACGCGGAACGCATAAGCCGAAGCCATGGTGAGCCAGCCGGAAACCCCGATGCCCTTGTAGCCGACCATGTTCATCGGGTCGCACCAGTCGCCCTGATCGATGTAATTCAGCCCGCGCGCATCGCGGTTTTTTTTGAGCCAATGCATCGCCCGGTTGATGTGCTCGAAAACCGTCGCCGGTTCCTCCGGGTCCGTATCCGCAAAAGGCACCTCGTCCTCGAGAAGCCCGAAGTCGCCCGTTTCGTCCAGATAAGTGCTCAGGCAGACCGGCAGCCAGACGCAGTGATCCGTATGCGGCACCTGGTTGATGTACTTCAGCTCGGCCTCGGGATGCAGGATGATGCCGTCCGGCATTTCGCCGCTCGCTTTTTGCTGGCTCAACGCGGTCCGGAACGCGGCCCGCGCAACCTCCGGCTGCAGGTAGCTCATGCCCATGTTGTCCTGCAAGTAATTGCGGGTTTGCGGGTCGGTCGTCAGCCGGTTGGTTTTGCCGTGGTAATAAAGCTGGCGCGGCAGCCAATGATTGACCATGTTGTCCAGCCCGGCGTCCGGGGTGCGGATTTCGAGGCAGCCCCGGCCGGCCCCTATGTATGCGGCGTACGCTTGTTCCGCCCGTTCAAATCCGTCCAGCCCGTCCGAATCCCGTCCGCCAAAATAAGTCTCGCGGAGCCCGCGAATCTCATCCCCGGTGCGCGCCGGCCCGAACAGAAACCGGAACTCCCGCTCTTCGCCCGGATTCAGCTCGACGCGGTATTGAAGCACGCAGGCCGGCGTTTCATAGCGGGCGTCTCCCCTCGCCAGCATTTCGCCGCGCACCGCCGACGGGAACGTTAGGCCGCCTTCTCCCTCGAACCGTTCCTGGCTAGCCTCCCAAGCATCGGGCGCCGTGTCCGCCAGCAGAAACGTTTTGTCCTTCAACCGTTTGATTTTGGCGTAGTCCTGATATTTCTGGTAGGGGGTCACCGAGGAGCACACGATGCCCTGCAGCTCTTCGGAATATTCGCCGGACTGGTTCATCCAGGACATGTACCCGACCGTAAAATAAGGATAAATGCTCAGCTTCCGCCTCACCGGAGAGAGCGTTTTCACTTTCAGCCGCCAAAGCTCCAGCGGGCCCTCCGCCGGCAAACGCAGGCTCAGCTCCACTTGAACGCCCAGGCTTTCCGTCTTCCATTCGATCGAATCCTTGCCCGCCCGAAACAGAAAGCGCTCCGCCTCCCGGCGAACCGGCTCATACGGCGCCGAAAACACCTCGCCCGTCTCCTCGTCTTTCAGGTACACAAAACGGCCCGGGTGATGCGCATAATAGGGCTGCTCGGGCTGCATGAACGTTTTCAGCTCCAGGTTGGGCGCATGGGAATACTTGGCCGGCTCCGGCTGCATAAACTGGGCGACGGCATACCCGCGGCAGTTCATATGGATCATCATGGAGTCGTTCCACAAAAAACCCGAAGCTTTGGGAAGCGCGGTTGGACTGGTCAGCTCGTAAAACGCGTTGTTTTCCGATGGTCGGATCATGAGAGCACCTCGTTTTCGCTGATTTGGATTCCGGCGGTTCATGGTATATTATACCTTTATCGGGGGATTCGGAAAAATCGAAATCTTCCAGCGACCAAATAGATACCGAAAGCTGCATGAGAGAGGGACGTTGTCATGAAAAAAATGCTGCTGGCTCTCCTGTGCGCCGCGCTGCTCGCGGCGGGCTGCTCCCGTCCGGAGAGCGAAGCTGCGAAGAAACGGGAGCTTCGCGGGCTGGCCGAAGCCTATGTAAAGGAAAAATATCAAATCGACGCGGAGGCTTCCGGCGTTTCGCTGAGCCATTCGCCATCCGGGCCGATACCCGAATTCAAACGGCGGACGTCTTCAAGCGGCGTGGTGTATTTTGCCTATAACGGCAGGGAGTTCGAAGTGGTGGTCAGCACCGCCAAGCTCTCGCTCAGCGAAACGGGCGAGCCGCTCATCGCGGACGACTACCAGAGCGAAGAGATCAAAGAGGCCGTCATCAAAGACATCATCGAGCCGAACCGCGCCGCGGAGGACTATCATATCCGGTCCTTTGAGCTATCGAGCACGCTGAAGACGGAACAGGAAGCGAATTCCAGCTGGCTGTACCGGTATATTTTCCACCCCGATTACGGGGGACCGGTGAGTTATTTTACAAAAAAGCAGAAATTCGAGGGGGATATCGGCGAGTTTCTGCGCGCGCATACATACAGCTTGAAGCTGGATATTCTTTTCCGGGGGGAAGAAAAAGACAAGGCTCTGTACGCCGAACGCGGCAGAACGCTTTTTGGCCGGCTGGAGGAGTATTTCGGTAAAGGCGAAAGCGACATTGCGCTTTATGTAAACCGGGAAGGCATGTTCCTGGATAACCGGATGAAGGAAATCTTCGACAAAGAAAAGAACGGCTGGGCGGTTGATCCGGTGATTTTCGGGCCTGCGTACAACTACTTCCGGATCATAGGAGAGTTTCACTCGCCCGATCACGTCGCCGCGTATAAACGGGAGAACCCGGAAAGCCGGCTGACGGAACGGACCGTGGAGGAAAACCGGTATGTGTTTGCGGAGGTGGATACGGGAATACGAGCGGCTTCGATGCTCGCGAACGCTGAATTCGACGCCCCCGGCCAGCTCGTTTTTACCAGCCATCCGCTTTCGGAGGATGCCGGCTTCCAGGCTCCCGATTATGCAAAGCTGGACCTCGAAGGCGAGGAAGGAGGCGAATACGGGATGATTGGGGAAACGGTCTACCGGCTTTCTTACGCCCCCAAATTCACCGGAAGGGAGGCGGAGCGGACGGACTCGATTGCGGTGGAGCTCGACCCGGATCGGATTCCGCCTGACGCCGAGAAGGTATTCGCGGTACAGAAGCTCGCAACCGGCGATCTGGTCTACAACCTCATTGAACCGTATTTCACGAAAACCGGGAGCACCTGGATCGGCCAGGTCAGCAAAGACACCGATTTTGTGATCGCGTACCGGAAGGCGGCTGCGGACTGACCGCTGCCCGCTGTACGCTAACCGCTGCCCTTTAACAGCTGTCCGCTGTTCGCTAACCGTTGTTCGCTGCCCCATTAACAGCTGTCCGCTGTCCGTTAACCGCTGTACACTGCCCGCTGTTCGCTAACCGCTGTCCGGCCGTCCACTTTGCGCGGATACCTTAGGCAGAACCTTTGTGGAATGGGTTTATACCGTGTGATAAAACGCCGCCAGACGGGCAAAAAACAACTCCAAAGCACCAATAGAAGGAGGATCGACCGGCCGCCGCCATGCAGCGCAACACCGCGCGCTGGAGGCTGCGCGCGGCGTGTAGGGAGTGAAGCGTCTTTTTGCGCTGCATGCGTTGGAGCTCAACTCTTTTTGAGTTGCGTGCGTTGGAGTTCAACTCTTTTCGCGTTGCGTGCGTTGAAATCCTAGCTCTTTTTGGCCGGTGGGCTTTCGAAGTTTTGCAGTATTGAAAGCTTTATTTTACCGGAACGGTTTACTCGCCTTCTTGAATCTCATGCCCCATGCCTTCGGCTATCGCCCGAAGCAGCCGGAGCGTCCGGTCGCTATTGTATTCCCAAAACATCACGCCGGCAAGGCCCCGGCTCCGGGCATACGCACACTTGTGGCGGATTGATTCTTCGTCGTCGTAGCTGATGAAAGTGCTGCCGTTGAACAGATAAGGCGCCTTGGCCTCCTCGTCCCAATAACGCGTATAGCCGTTCCGGTTGATGTAATCGGCGGCAAGCTCGGTAAACGGAGGCCCGTAATCGCCTGCGCCGGGCGTCATCTGATGCAGCCCGCCGTTCCGGTCAGGCACGTTGTTCCACAGCCGGGTATAAAACGCGACGCCGACCGCCAGCTTTTCACGGGGCACGCCCGCCTGCTCAAACAGGCGCACTGCGGCATCCGCGCTGATGCGGAACAGGTCGCCGGCCGGCGTATACAGGTTGGTGTGATGACCCGTTAACGAGTGGAACGGCCCCCGCAAATCATAGGTCATCAGCTGGACATAGTCCAGATAAGCTTGCGCCTGGTCCATTTCGGTGCCATCGATGTAAAATTGATCCGCTCCGGCGGCAATGGTCAGCAAATAGCGCCGGCCGTCCTCCGCTCCTTTGCGGTCAAGCGTTTCCCGAAACTCCTTTAGAAGCAGGGTAAAGTTCCGCTTGTCGGCGGGAGAGGCCGCAACGCCGGTCACCGCGTAGCACGGATATTCCCAATCGAGGTCGATGCCGTCAAACGGGAAGCGGTCCAAAACCGACAGCGACGATTGCGCCAAACGGGTTCGCCCCTCCGCCGTCGAAGCCGCCTGCGAAAAACCGTCCGCTCCCCAGCCGCCCACGGAAAGCATCACCTTCAGCTTGGGATTTTCAACCTTCAACCGCTCCAGTTCGTTCAGGTTCTCCAGATGGCCGACCGCCAGCTCCCCGTCCTCGATATGACCGAACGCCACGTTCAGATGCGTCAGCATCCGCGCTCCTTCAGCCGTGATATCGGGCAGCGTTCGCCCGACCGCGTATCCGATAATCCTATTTCGACTCATTTCCGGTTTCCTCCCTTGTTTGCTGAAAGCGCGAGCCGGGCCGGTCTTCGAGCCGGTCTCCCGCGCCTTCTTCCATGCTGCTGCCGCTATCTTACACCATAACGGAGAGCATAGGCATCCTTTGGCCGAATATTTTCCGATCCGTTTCGGCAGCATGAATGCTCAACGGCCGAATTACTCATCGCTCGAATGCCGGCCGTAAGGGCCGGTGCCTGTCTTTTGTTTCTCTCATTATCTTTTGTTAACCTATGTACCTCTGCCCACGCCTCTCCAAAGACGAGCAGTTAACCAACTGACCAGCCAACCGGCCGCATATGTACAGCTATCCCCGCCCAATCGGACCGATACCGGAGGGCCACAAAAAAACACAATAAAGCGACTAAAAGCGGCAAAACGTTAAAACCTGCTCAACACGAAGGTTATGCTGCAATGGTTCTCGCCGTTGACGCCGGTTTTCGGTTATTTCGATCGCAATTCAGCAGCTTAGTATTTCTACCCTGAAAAAAACGCAACTTCATAGTCTGTGGTGCCCGCCAGGGCATGGGCGGCTAACGGTT
>NZ_JCAPET010000034.1:0-48434 GCF_059735245.1 Gorillibacterium sp. sgz306347 | reverse complement strand
CCACCCTGAAATAACGCAACTTTATTTTCATTTTCTGTGGTGCCCACGCCAGGGCATGGGTGGCTAACGGGTGTAAGAGAGGTCTCTATCGACAAAACGATTCTACTACAGTAGAATGTTGATATGTGATTCTACAGCAGTAGAATATATAGGAACGAGGTGTTTTTTCATTTGGTTATGAAGCTATTCGATAGCGAGCTTACTGTTATGGAAATCTTGTGGAAAGAAGGCGCTACCCCCGCAAAGCGAATTGCAGAAATTGCAAAAGAAAAAGTAGGCTGGAGTAAAACAACAACGTATACCGTCATCAAAAGATGCCTTGATAAAGGGGCGATCGAGCGGCATGAGCCTAATTTCGTTTGCCATGCCGTTGTTACACGAGAGCAGGCACAAGAACACGAAACAACGGAACTGATAAATAAACTGTATGATGGCGCCCCCGACAGACTGATTGCTTCATTGTTGGGACAGAAACGACTGTCGACAGAAGAAATTAGCCGCTTGAAACGTCTTATCGACAGCATGGAATGAGGTGAGGGAATGTCGTTGCTTCAAATAAGCATCTCGGCTTCCGTCTTTATTCTTGCAGTTGTTTTCTTACGGTCTTTGCTTATTCACAAGCTGCCCAAAATGACCTTTATGGTTCTTTGGGGTGTTGCATTCGTTCAATTGCTTGTCCCTGTTTCCGTTCCATCGCCATTTAGTATATTTACGGCAGCGGAACATTTAAGCAGAGTGTTTACGACGCCAAAATTGATTCCCGCGCCGGAAAGCTCCACCTTTATTAATGACACTACGGTAATCATGCCACCCATTACAGACCATTTGACCGCGCCGATTATGCCATTGAAGACGGCTTCACAACTCTCGCCTTTTGCATGGGTGTGGATCGCTGGTTTTACGTTATGTGCTTTATTTTTTGTCATTCCGCATTTAAGGTATCGCAAAATCTACAAAATGGCTGTGCCCATGAGAAACGATTTTATAAGAAAATGGAAGCATTCAAATTTGTTATGGCGAAATGTTCAAATCAGGCAGCTGGATCATATTTCAACTCCGCTTACCTACGGTATTTGTCGGCCTGTCGTACTCTTGCCGAAAAATCTAGATTTTGACGATGAGAAACTGCTTGCGCTCATTCTGACCCACGAATTTACGCACATCAAGCGATTCGACACACTAAAAAAATGGATTCTTGCCACTTGCGTATGCGTCCATTGGTTCAACCCTATTGTGTGGGTCATGTATATCCTTGCCAACCGCGATATCGAGCTATTCTGTGATGAAACCGTCCTACGAAAATTTGGGGAAAACACGAAAGCTACTTATGCCAGGGCACTTGTCCGTTTGGAAGAAAAGAAAGTCGGTTTGTCGCCGATGATGAATAGCTTTTCCAAAAACTCAACCGAAGAAAGGATTCTATCGATCATGAAAACCAAGAAAATCACGATCGCCACGATGCTGCTCGCTATTGGGCTTGTAGCCGGTGTCGTAATTATCTTTGCGACTTCTGCATCGGACAAAACGGATGCTTTTACGGGTGTCGACGAACCTATAGCCTATAGTGAGCCCTCGCTATATCAAGGTGTCATCACAACCGAAATAGTGCCCGCATTATCTCAAGGTGCCGCCATTACCGATTTAATGCCGCACGATTTATCATTCAACAGGAAATATGATGTACCGAAGTTGATAGACAGCCTTATGGCTTCAAAGTATCGTGCCGTTTATATGGACAATGAAATCTATCTTCGTGTCATGCTGGATAACACAGTACAGATAAGCAAAGATAATGGCGCGGTTTGGAAAAAATATGATACCGATAAAGTCGATGCAAAAGAATTTGCAAAATGGCTGCTGATAAATGATCCGATTCCGGGCTATTCAATGAAAGAAGTTCAGAGTCGCCTGGCGAACGGGGCAGAAGTAAAACATTTCGTGTATGAAAATGAGAAGGAGATGTATTTCATAATCGACAGGAACGGCGTTCAGATTGAACTTATACAGCCTGAAAAAATATCTTCGGTTCTGATCGACGGTCAAAGAATGATGATTACTTCCGCTGTATCCGCCCAGATGCTGAAATCCTTTTATGACTTGTTAGTGTCGAACAATATCCTTTCGGAAACTCATGCAAAACAAGATTATTCGGAGAGAATGAAGTATCTTGAAAAAAATTTACCTAACTTTATCGTGACGAACTAAAGGGGACCTACCGTTTTTATGAAAACCAATCGGCGCCGATCCCAATATCGGCGCCTTTTGTATATCCGATAAGTTCAAAATACTTCAATATGCCTTGTTCCATATTGTTACAAGTTTCGTATATCCTTAGGGTGTCGCCTATCCCGATCGGAAAATGGGAGTAAACAACCAGCCATTTATTTATACGGCTGTTGTATGGAATGAGTTCGGGCTGCGTGCTGTTTTGAGAGATCTGGTCCATTCCGAGGATAACGGCATCGTCTGGAGACTAATGGTTGAAATGAGTGAAAACAGCCTTTCGCAGAAAGGAGATTCACCAAAGCAGGTCTTTACTGGTGGAATAGATGTGAAGGTATTGGCGGAAATAGCAAAGAGGGGCGGCGAGCCCCTCTTATTCCCAGTAAGGAATACCGTTGAAGAGGAACGATTCATTTTTTAGATAGGCATTCATTTCTCTATTGGCTAATTTACCAATATGGTCGGGTAACCATTCCAAAGGTGCTTGGATTGAAATTTCCTTTTGCCATGTTATAATAAAGGCAGAAATAGCCTAACATGTAAAGAGAGCCTTGCACGACACGATTCCCCGTTTGCAATAGCCGCTTTTAAGGCCGGCGGCTTCGGAATAGCAGTCATGAGATAGACCGTTTCCTTTGGACAAGGCGGTCTATTTGTTTTTGAAGTCGTCAATTACGGCTGCAATGAACTTGCCGAACCTGAACTATTTACAGAGAGGTTTTTGAGATGACAACTAATTTCTGGCGTGATTTGCCCCGGCCCTTTTTTATACTGGCGCCCATGGAAGATGTGACGGATGTTGTGTTTCGCCATGTCGTAAGCGAAGCGGCCAGACCGGATGTGTTTTTTACGGAGTTTGCGAATACCGAAAGCTACTGCCACCCGGAGGGGAACCACAGTGTGCGCGGGCGTTTGACTTTTACAGAGGATGAACAGCCCATCGTCGCCCATATCTGGGGAGACAAGCCGGAGCACTTTCGTCAAATGAGCATCGGCATGGCGAAGGAAGGGTTTAAAGGCATCGACATCAATATGGGTTGTCCTGTAGCGAATGTAGCGGAGAATGGAAAAGGAAGCGGCCTGATCTGCCGCCCGGAAACCGCAGCGGCTATCATCCAGGCTGCGAAAGCCGGGGGACTGCCCGTCAGCGTAAAAACAAGGCTCGGTTTTACCGCCATAGACGAATGGCGCGGCTGGTTAACCCATATTTTGCAACAAGACATTGTGAACCTGTCCATTCATCTGCGCACCAGAGAAGAAATGAGTAAAGTACCCGCTCATTGGGAACTCATTCCGGAAATCAAGAAGCTTCGCGACGAGGTGGCACCCGATACCCTTCTGACCATTAACGGGGATATCCCGGACCGCCAGACCGGCCTCAGGCTCGCCGAGCAATACGGGATAGATGGAATTATGATTGGACGCGGCATTTTTCAGAATCCGTTTGCCTTTGAGAAGGAGCCGAAGGATCACGGCAGCGGGGAGTTGCTTGATTTGCTGCGGCTGCATCTGGATCTCCATGATCAATATTCAGCCCAGGAGCTGCGCTCGTTCGGCCCTCTTGCCCGATTCTTCAAAATATATGTCCGCGGCTTCCGGGGGGCCAGTGAATTAAGAACCAGCTTGATGAACACAAAGTCCACAAGCGAAGTGCGCGCCCTGCTCGATGAATTTGGCAATAAGGAATATGACGGGGCGGAAGAACGCGGAATCTAGAAAAGAACGTGTGGAGGGGAATTCATGTCCTGGAGCAAATTGAAGCAGCAGCTGGAGGGCTTTCTCAGTCCCGCGTTAAAGGGAAGGGTCGAATACCGCGCACCGGGTTACCGTTACTTACCGGATAAATCAGGGCTTTGTTATCTTTTGGTAGATAAAAAGAATGTGCTCCAAATGAGTGAGAAAACGAGCCCTATCAAATGGTATCAAACGGAGCTGGAAATCAAGAATGATCCGGACATTCAACTTCCTGTCACCCGCGACGACATTGAGGCGGTTAGAAAAGATACCAAGGGGCCCGTGCCGGAGGATCGTTTACTCGTAATGGCCCGAAGCAGAAAACGCTCGGAACATGCCAAAGAGCTTTTGTCCGCCCAGGCTTCCTTAAGCAAATCCAATTTTATCGTTGTGGCTAATAAATTCTTAACGACCTCTGTAGAGGAGAGCCTGGAAAGCAAGGAGATCCTATTGAATATCCTTGCTCTGGTGGACCGGAGGGTTGGAAAAAAACGGATTATAACCATGTCCGAGAAGATGGCGACAAAGCATCCGGCGGTGCAGTATTTTTATGAATTGCGGCAATGACATTCCTTTAAACCTGTACTCCCTGTAAAAAAGGAGGGCTTGATAGTTTGATTACGATCTATGATTGGTTTGGCTATGAACTGGGAACAAAGGAAACGTTCTTAATTCAACATACGCAACGGCGAAAGGAGTGCTGGAACAATGGACTTGGAAACGGTCATGCAGGAGCTGGAGGCGCTCGGCAAGGAACGGCTCAAGAAAATGTACCTTTCCAACGGCGCGCATGAACCGCTTTTCGGCGTGGCGACCGGCGAGATGAAGCCCCTTTTCAAAAAAACAAAAATCAATCAGCCTCTGGCCGAGCAGCTTTACGCAACCGGAAACTACGACGCCATGTACTTTGCCGGCATTATTGCAGACCCCAATGCGATGTCGGAGGCGGATTACGACCGTTGGATGGACGCCGCTTATTTTTATATGCTTTCCGATTATGTGGTTGCCGTCACTTTAGCGGAAGCCGCCATCGCGCAAGTGGTCGCCGACAAATGGATCGCAAGCGGCGAAGAGTTGAGAATGTCGGCTGGCTGGAGCTGTTACTGCTGGTTGTTGGGGAACCGTCCGGACGGCGAATTTGCCAAGGACAAAATGGCCGGTATGCTTGACCTGGCGGAGCGAACGATTCATGACGCTCCCGAACGAGCAAAATACGCGATGAACAATTTTATTTACACGGTGGCGGTATCGTATTTGCCGCTCCATGAAGAAGCGGTTAAGACCGCCAGGGCCGTCGGCCCGGTCGAAGTCAATCGGGACAAAACCAAAAGCAAGTCCATCCACGCTCTCGCCAACATCCAAAAGGCAGTAGATAAAGGGCAAATCGGCTTCAAACGCAAACATGTAAGGTGCTAAGCGCCATCCGCGAGCCGCTGCACTGTACTCATGGTAAACTACAAGAGCCGCTAATAAGGGAGGTATCCCCATGACAAAAGAATTGGCACCGGAGCAACGCGAAGAACTGCTCGGGACCTTGAAGGTCCGGTTTGAAAAGAACATGGACCGTCATCCGGGACTTGAATGGCCCGCTGTTCAGGCCAGGCTCGAAGCCTCGGCCGAAAAACTGTGGTCGCTGCATGAAATGGAGAAAACCGGTGGAGAACCGGATGTGGTTGGCTTCGATAAGGAGACGGGCGAATACCTTTTTTATGATTGTTCTGCGGAAAGCCCCAAAGGCCGCCGTAGCATTTGCTACGACCGGGAAGCGCTCGAGTCCCGAAAAGAACACAAACCGCAAACCAGCGCGGTTGACATGGCCGCCGCCATGGGCATTGAGCTTTTGACGGAGGAGCAATACCGGGAGCTGCAGAAGCTCGGAAGCTTTGACAAGAAAACCTCCAGCTGGGTGAAAACGCCCGATGCGATCCGAAAGCTGGGCGGGGCCATCTTCTGCGACCGCCGCTACGACACGGTTTTCATGTACCACAATGGAGCCGAATCGTACTATGGCGCCAGAGGATTCCGCGGCTCGCTACGGGTCTGACGCTCCCCCACCATCTCTTGAATAGCCATAAAAAACGCACCCCTTCGTTTTCATCGGACCGTCCCGGGTGGCCGATGATTTTACGAAGGGGTGCTTTTTCATTAGCCCCTCCCCCATGCCAGTTTGGGGAGGGCACCGTTTATTGGCCGAACGCTGTTATGGGATGAACGCTTCCTCTGTCCCCGTCTGCATCATTTGCATAAGCCGCGCGAGCATGGTCGCGGCTTCCTGGCGCATGGACAGATCGCCTGGCGCGAAGAGCACGGTCTGTCCGCCTCCTGCTTTGCCGCTGAGAATGCCGGCTTGCTGCATCCTCTTTGCGGCTTGGGAGGCGTAAGCCGGAATCTCAGCCGCATCGGCAAACTCCGCGTGGCCGGATGTGACCGGCAGCTCCAGCTTCATAACCGATGCGAAATGGTGGATCATCACGGCCATCTCCGCGCGTGAGATGTTCTTTTTCGGCGCGAATTTCCCCGCCCCGATGCCGGTCACAATTCCCTCCTTGTTCGCCCATGCTACGGCCGGCGCATAGTAGGCGTTCGCTTTCACGTCGGTGAAGGCGGAAACGCTGCTGTATTCGGCAAGGTCGACGCCAGCGATATGGGCGAGAATGACGGTGAAGTCCGCCCGCGTGATCCGGTTCGTCGGGGCGAATTGCCCTTCCGCAACGCCGGCAACAATGCCGCGAGCAGTCAGGTAGGCAATGGCATCATAAGCGTAATTGTTCGGGACATCGGTAAAGCGGAACGGCACGTATCCGATCGCATACGTGGAGAAGTGCTGCGTCCGGAAGTCGACGGTCCCTTGCTCCGCATTGTACCGGCCGTTGCGCACCAGAGTTCGGCGGCCGGAATTGTCCATATAATAGACCACAATGGCTTCCTGCACCTCGCCTGCCGCCGGTGTGTACGCTACGCTCACGTCAGCGAATCCGCCGCCAAATGCAGCGACCGGCCGCCCGTCGTTCGTTACGGTCAATTCCACGACGGGATGACCCGCGCCGGCAGCTTGTCCCTCTTCCCTGCTCTTCATCGAAACAATAACCTCGCCCGCTGCCTTTTCCGCAATAGCCGTCAGCGCCTTGCGGTCAAATCTTACCGAATGGCTGCCGGTGTCGAAAGCAACCGCATCAATAGGCTCCTGGAGCAGCTCGTTTACATCGGCTGCCTGGAGATGGAAGGCTGCTTGCCCGATCAGACCGTCTTCCGCCCCTTCGGCAGCAAAACGAACGCGTGTCCTCTTTTCGGCGGACTGCTCCTTTAATGCATTCAGCGCTTGCTTAATGAGTTGATTCGTTATGGTTATGGTCTGTCTGCCGTCGGTATCAAGCTTGGCCGTCGCTTTTACCGTTGCCTGGATGACGCCGCCGATGTCTTCAACGCTTGGTTCTGCAGAAGGAACCGGCGCATCTGGCACTGCCGGAGGGTAAATGCCTCCTCCGCTCACGGGCTCCCGATACACCTCCACCGTTGCGGTTGCGGACAGGCCGCCAAAGGTTGCGGTAATTTCCTCGGTACCAATTTGACCGCCCGCTACCAAGTCGTTGCTGTCGTTCAGGCTAATCAGCTTTTCTTTGAAGCTCCACTCAACCAGCGCATTGTTCAGCGCATAGCGGTTCCCGAGCGCATCGGTTGCCGTAACGGTCGGAACCTTCATGCTGTAGGTTGCCATGCGTCCGTCAACAAACAACTCCAGCTTGATCGGCTTGATGCTGTCCTGGGCCACGGTTGTGACGGCAATGGTATGCGACTTGCCGCCGGATGTTGCCGTAATATGCGCTGCTCCGGACCCGACCGCACGGATTAACCCGTTCTGATCGACGGAGACGATATCCGGCGCATCGGATTTCCAATCAATGCCGATGAGCGGGAATGAGCTGATCTTCGCCAAGTAATTGCTCGGATAGACATTGAAGTTTCCATAAAGGTCCAGCTGGGAACTCGCGCCTTCCACCAGGCTCAGTTGGTCTTGCTGCAGGCCCGGATTGCGCAAGTAGACTTCGCCGACCAGCGGAGCATACGTATACTGCATTCCCTCATTCGTCACCTTCATAATGCCGGAGCCAAGAATATCTCCATTCTCATGGCTGACGTAGGCTTTGTTCGCGGCATTGCCCGATATGGTGTACGTGACGCCGTCCTTCTTCCATTGCTGCAGCGTATGCAAATGGCCAAATACAACGTCGATATTTACATCCGGACGCAGCTTCTTGTAGTCGCCCAAAATGCTTTCGAACTTGGCCGCCTCATCAGCCGCCATCTCGTGAAGCGTGCCAAAGTCGTCCTTGGTCATCACGTGGTTGTAAACGAGCACGTTTTTCTTCTTGTTCTCGCTCAGCAGCCGCTGCAAATAATCAAACTGCGTAGAATCGGATGCTTTGATCGATTGGCCGTAAGCCGAGTTCAACCCGATGATCAGCGTATTGCCATAGTCGAAATGGAAGGTCGGCATGCCGAACAGGGCATAGAAATTGCTCAAATCGCCTTGGAACGTTTCATGGTTGCCCGGGATAACGAAAAACGGTTTTGTCACAAACTGCTTGACGAGACGGTGGCTCACCTGATAATCCGCGTCGTTTCCGGTGTCCACGATATCGCCGACATGCAGCACCAGCTCCGTGTCCTCTTCCGCTACCTTTTTGTAGATCGCCTCCGTAAAGGCATTGCCTTGCGTATCGGGAACGATAGAAATATTAAATTGATTCGGGTCCTTCGGCTGCTGAACCGCAACCAGATTGAACTCTTGCGTTGTCTCCAGCAGGTTGCCCGCTTCATCCTTGGCTTGAAGCAAAATTTTGTGACTGCCATCCGGGATTGTCGCCTCCGGCATCGCATAGCCCCAACCCGTAGCGGCGTCATACTCTACCGTTAGCGGGGTGCCGTCCAATTGCACCATTACCGTCTCGGGATCGACTCCGCTCTTTTCATCCGTCAGGCGGAATGTTATGCGCGGCACCGGCGTACGCACCGTTACGCGCGAATCCGGCACGAAGTCGCTGACAACAGGCTTATCGGCGTCCGGTGACAAATCGACACGCAGGACTCGGTCGATGCCGGGCAGCGATTCATTGCCGGCGTTGTCGGACACCTGGATCTGCAAACGATACTCGCCTTCGGACAGATTGGAAAACGATACTTTCAACTGCCCGGTTGTCTCATCAAAGGTATAGGCATAAGGCTCGCCGTTTACCAGAACACGGATCGTATTCTTGTTGATGCCCGAAAGGTCGTCTTTCACTTTTGTCATGAAATCGAACGTTGGTTTGTAAACCGTATTCTTCGCCGGCGTTGTGCCGCTGAACGAAGGTCCGGTGAAATCCTGCACTTTGTCGGTGTAGATAAACTTCAAATCGTCGATGTAAATCGTTCCGCTGTAGTCCGGAATGCTTTTGTTCGTTTCAACGGAATAAAGATAGTTAAACGTTATCGGCAGTTCCCATTCTTGAGGAATGTCTACCTGGAGATACTTCCAGCCTACCCAATCCACCTTGGAAGCAATGTCAATTGTTTTGTTCGCTCCGTTCACCTTGAAAATGGAGCGCAGCCAAGGTGCCTTTCCATCCCCATACACCCACAAGCCGAACTTCTTCGGGCGGACTTCAGTACGGTACGATTCGAGCATTTGATCAGCCAGTTCGTTGCTCCACTTTCCTGTCGCGGAGCCCGTTGCGTAATACCAGTGCGGAATGATATTGATGGTGCCGTTATAGACCCGTTTCCAATTGGCGGTATCATAGTCGATCTTCAGGCTTTGATCGCCGGATTTCTTGACAGCCGTCGAGAAAGAAGGGTTATCGCTGTCAGGCGAACCGTAAAGATTTTGCTGATTGTACATATAGCCGCCGACATGATAGCCGGTAATGTCATACGTTTCGAAATCGTCGATCACCTGCTCTTCCAGACCAACGATTACGTGAGCGGTCGCTGTCTGACCGCCGATTGTCGCCGTCAATTGGCCTGCTCCGGATTGCGCCGTGATGGTCAGCTCGCCTGACGGACTCACTGTACCGAGCGAGGGGTCGAGCTTCCACTCTACAAGCGAGGGGTCGAGTACAATGGATTTTCCGCCGGCATCCAGCGATTTCAATGCAAAGGAAACCACATCGCCCGGCTGCAAAATGAGGTCGCCGGTTTGGACGAACGACAGGGATTGGATCGTGTCTACGACTTCAACCGCCGCCTCCCCCGTTACGCCGTCAACCGTTACCGTTACCTTGCCTGTGCCGCTTTCACCGCTCGCGGTGAAAAGGCCCTGTTGATCAATTTCGCCGATCGTCGACGCGAATGTTCCTTGCTTCGTGTCCGGCAAGAACGGGTTGCCATTTACATCCGTGACACGATAACCAAATTTGTAAGTGGACCCGGTATAAATTTTGATCGGGTAGTCCACGATGACGCTGCCGACTTCAGAGGTCGGAAGAGCCTGGCTTAGGAACAAAAGGGCATTCGTTACCTGGCGCGAACCGCCGTCGCTCGGATGATTGACGGTAGTGGGCGCACTGGAGCCACTTCTGCGCACCATCATCTCCGTCGAGCCGCCGCCGTCGAGATTGATCGCGGCAATGGCGCCTTGGCTTTGCATATAGGAAGCCAAATCCGGCAGCGTCATGCCGTCACTGTCATTGAACAGAGTACTCGCTTTGTCCACTGTGACGGCAAGGAGGCGTCCTTCTGCGGTGATGCCGATAGCGGTTCGCGCGTTCGGCGTGGCAACGAGCGAGGAAGAGTACCCCATATTCAGCAGCTCCGCCTGCGTCAGCGCTTTGCCATTCTTGATCAGCCAGCTGTAAGAGCTGACAGCGGTGGTGATGCCGTTGTTCAATTGCTCATTTTCGCCTTGATACAGGTTGAATGCAAACGTTACGGATTGCTCTGCCGGCAGATTTGCGCGCAGCCAGTCGGCCTTCGAGCCAAACGCAGCAATGACTACGCTGTCTGACGGAATGGACACATTATTGACGTTATCGGCGATTGAAGTAACCGTTCCTGTTACGGCAACGCCCGGCTGAAGCTCCGCCGGATCGGCATTCGTCCGGATAACGGCGTAAGCCGCAGTTGAAGCATAGGCTGCGCTGCTGCTAAAGGTTATTTTCCCGTTAGGCGAATGAACCGGCGTATAGAGCGCGATCTTGTCGTTTACATTCTCATTGCGATTCAGGCTGTCGATGGCGGCGGTTTGTCCGTCGGCCGTCAGCTCGCCCTTCATTGTGAGCGTATCGATATGGGGCATGTTGTTTTCATCGATAAAAAAAGCCGGTGATACATTGGCGGAGGCATCGCTCGCATGGTTGATCAGCAGCTTGCCGTCCTGCACCTGAAGGCCCATATTGATGCCGTTCTGGGTGCCGAACATATCTCCGTTGATTGCGGCGACGACGCGGTTGCCGCGGATCGTCTCGCGCTGCACCTGGGCAGGCACCGTCTCCATAGCGACAACACGGTCCCTCGCTTTGCTGCTGATCACTTTTGTGTTCGGCTCCGCCAAGTTGATCTCCAACTGGTTGACCCGTTGGCGCTGGTCGGTCCGATTGAAAAAGGCGATGTCCTTTTCCTGGTAATGAATGCCCCCGGACACCTGCTCCTCCGCCAGTACCTTCGTACTCTCTTCGGGCTGCGGCTCAAGGGTAAAGTTAACGGCCGTCATCGTCTCGCCCAGCATACCCCCGACAAAGTTCGGAACGGGACCGCCCGGTTGTTCCGGGGGGAGCGTTCCAAGCACTGCTTTACGCAAATCACGCCCTTGTTCATCGGTAGAGGGATTCGGCACATAGATGAGATAGCCGTTTTCCGGCACCGTCAGGCCCGATTTTGGATAATTCCCGCCATCCGCAAGAGCTGTGCCTGCCGGGTTTTCCATTGTAAATTCTTTTCCGAAGTAATCTATGTACTTGACCAGCGTTCCACTAGCATCGACGAATAGGGAAACCCCATAATTTCCGTTGATGACAACACTTGGACCGGACTTCCAGGTGTACAAGCTGGCTTTACCGGTTACGGCAGCGTCGAATCCGGCTATTTCCAGACACATGCCGTTATTATTCACAACATAAGATGAATTTTCGGACGGACAAACGGGATTGGCATAGGTGGCAGAGGTGACTGAAGTGACAGCGGGTGCTTCGGGATGCTCCTGATCCTGAGCCGCACTTTCGCTGCTGACAGCAGCCGAGACGGTCGTCGCTCCCAAGTTACCGAATAGCAGAAGTGCCGCAAGTATGACTGCGAGCCACTTCCGGCCTTGCACGTGCATCATGTAAGTATTCCTCCCTGGAAGTAATGGTTTGTTCCAATCTTTTCCTATCACTGTTACCGAATCTATTTTACTGGCGGTGTGTTAACTAAACGTCTTCGGTATATGAAGATACCAATAAGATAAATTTGAATAAATTGGTCTTTTTAGATTAGGGCGTCTAATATTGAAAATAAATATTAATTGTAAGGGTCTTCTACTACCCGCTTACAACCCACAAAAGAAAGCCTCGGGATTGGTCCCCAAGGCTTGGTGAGCGGATAAAGCAATTAAATGTTATCCAAAAGGGAGCATTGGACGGGTTCGTTTTCTTCGGTTGCCACGAACCGTTTGCAACCTGATATCGACTATGGGAAGAGAGGCCTCATCAGGTTTACCAGTTGAGAAGGAGAGCGGCTGCGGATGCGCGAAACGATGATCCGGAGAGGGCGAGGTAAATACGTGCGAATCGATACTTATTTCCAATGACTTTCGGTGTCTATCGCGATATAGTGCCATATGCGCAACTATTCTCTCACAAGAGGGCGATATTCGGAGAAAACGGCAGAAAGAAGTGCTTCTATGCACTTATTTATTCAAATATGGCGATTTTTCGGATGATTAGTTGCTTTAATGTACTTCCTGTCCCCTCCCCTGCGAGCGGGTAGTCTCTGGAGGGTGGAAATTCCGCTCTCACTGCCCTTTCGCCAATAGACGACCACAACCATGTCTCATTTTTTAAAGCTCCGGTATCACGGACACCGGTACACTTCTCTTTTTCTCTCTAGGACTTTAAACTATCTACTATACGTTATTTTACCAGGTGTGGAAAATCCGCTATGAAAGGAGCAGCGAAATTGTTCATCGTTAACGTGGAAGGCGCCATTAACCGAGAGGATAAATGGCTTCTCATTACGCGAAGTGCCAAGGAAGAGCATGCAGGGGGCACCCTGTCTCTTGTGGGCGGTAAAGTCGATGTGGAGGGTACCACACTTGATATCCTGGAGCGGACGATAAAACGGGAGCTTGCTGAGGAAGTCGGCATTGAGATCAAGGATGAGGTTACGTTTGTGTACAGTTCCTCTTTTGTGACGGACAGCGGATGGAATGTGATAAACGTGGTCTTTCTATGTGAAGATGACCAAGGCACAGCGCATATCAAAAGCCCCGATGAGGTCGAAGCCGTTCACTGGATGACCCGCGATGAAATTTTGAATCATCCCCAAGCTCCTCCTTGGACCAAGGAGAGTATAAGAAGAGCAGAACAGGCGAAGCTTCATGGATGCGGCAACGAAAAGCTGGCTGAAGGCTTGTGAAAAAGTAGAATTTCCGGATTCCCTGCGGCTTTGAGAGCCCGGTTACCCTTTTTGAGCGGTGTAATAAGAACATTCATTCCTACCCCCGAGGTGACCAAGTGGAGCTTACCGGCGAGCAAGAGATCATTCAACTGATCCAGGAAGACCGATGGATGATGGAGATTCTGGAGGCGGCAAAAACATTGGAGCTGCCCGATTGGTGGGTGTGCGCCGGGTTTGTTCGTTCAAAAATCTGGGACGCGCTCCATGGATTTGAGGAACGAACGCCGCTGCCGGACATCGATGTGATTTACTTTGATAAACGCGATATCCGCGAGGCGACGGAAAAAAAGCACGAAGCCCGGTTAAAAACCATCCGCCCCGATCTCCCCTGGTCCGTCAAAAATGAAGCAAGGATGCATGTGGTAAACGCCAGCCCTCCGTTTACGTCATCCGTCGATGCGATATCCAAATTTCCGGAAACCGCCACCGCCTTGGGCGTTAAACTCGACGCGTACAACAACATCGTTTTCACCGCACCCTGCGGAGTTCGGGATGTCCTGCAGCTGCAATTGAAACCTTCCCCCTATTTTTTGACCTCCCCTGAGCGGGCCGAAGTATACGAGAGGCGTATCCGGAAAAAGAACTGGCAGGGAATTTGGCCGAAGCTAACCGTCATTCATATGCATTGAGTTTGTGTTCGCCTTTTTGCTGCAGCTGTTTGTAGCGGGGCCGCTGTCGCTGCAGCTGGCTTTCCGAGTGGTCAATCCCGGCCAGGACAGGCCTTATGCGGTGACCACCGCTATCATTTGCGCAACCGTCAGTTTGATGTGTCCGATGATGAGCTTTGTGCCCACGATCCTGTACGACGGCTTTACCTCGGAATTTCTGGCCCACTGGATGCAGAAGATAGTGTTTAACTTTCCCTTCGCCTTTTTCGCCCAGCTGTTTTTGATTCAGCCTTTCGTAAGGTTTCTGTTCGGGGTTCTTTTTCGGAAGAAGGCTGTGGCTGTGGACGGTGTTGCGGCCCACTAAACCGGCGAAGAGCAATTAGCCGGGGATAAGAGCCGGGGAGCCGAGAACTGGATTCAGGCGGCGCTTATGTAGTAGAGTAGGGAAACGATAAACGAAACGAGGGGAATCCGATGGAGCTGGAGCAAATGACAAATGAGGTCTTTCAGGCCGCTCAGACGGGCGATGCCACGCGGTTGAAGAACCTTCTGAACGCCTGTCTGCAGCTGGCCAATGTGGAAAACGGGGACGGGCTGACTCCTTTGGGATACGCGGCGCATTTTGGGCAAAAGGCAGCGGTCCAGGTTCTGCTGGATCACGGCGCCTCCGTTAATGCGGTTTCCCATTCCAGGATCGCTTACATTCCTTCCAATACCGCCCTGCATGCCGCCATTGCGGGAGAGCGCGATATGGAAGTGATCCGGGTGCTGTTGGCTTACCGGGCGCAGCCCGCTATTTTTGACAGCAACGGGCATACCGCTCTCCACAGCGCTGCCTTCCATGACGATAACCCGGAGCTGATCCGTTTGCTGATCGAGCATGGCGCCGATGTCAACGCGAGACGGGAAGGCCGGGAAACGGCCCTGGCGCTGGCCGTCCAGCAGGGTAACCATATGGCGGCGGACTTTCTTCGGCAGAACGGCGCGCGGCTTTGAGCGGCGGAATGATTTAGCCTCCCGGTCTACGCAGCGGCGGAGATTCCATTTACACGAAAAACGTCGGGCGCATAGCCAACTTACCGGGACTCATTGGAGCCCGGACGGGCACGGCCGTGACATCTTATAGGAGGCAAAAGGATGAACCCGATTACGGAGCAGGACATCCCGCATGAAATCGTGAAAAGGCTGGGGCGGATTGATCGCATCCTTTTCCTCCGGCAGGGGCATACGTCCGATGTCGGAATCATTGCGTCCGCCAAAGGCAGCGCCGTTTTAAAAAGAACCCGGGGCAAGCGCTATTCGGATTGGCTGGAACGGGAAGCCTTCGTTTTGGATGCTCTGTCCCCGGCGCCGCTCCCCGTCCCGAGAGTCTATCACTTTGTGCGCCATGAGGACGAGGTTGAAGGAATTCAAGCCTGGCTGCTAATGGAACGCCTGCCCGGGGAATCGCTGCGCACCGCAATGGCCCGGGAAGCCGACCGGGCAGCGAGACGGACGCTTCTGTCCCGCTTCGGCGCAACTCTGCGCAAGCTGCACGAAACGCCGTGTCCCGATGAACTGAAGAGCGGCGAAAAATGGCTCGACCGGATGCTCGAATAAGCCGGCTTTCATTTGCGCCATGGCAAAGTTGACGGAAGCCCGGCTTTGCTGGAGAAGCTGAAATACGAGCGTCCGCGTAGTGTGGAGCCTGTGCTGATTCATGGCGATTTTACCATCGACAATGTTTTGGTGCATGAGGGCCGGGTAACGGGCATAATCGATTGGAGCGGCGGGGCATACGGTGATCCCCGCTTCGATGCGGCACTCGCCGTAAGACCAAAGCCCGGCCTTTTTCAAACGCCCGAAGACCGGTGCGCTTTCTTCGACGGCTATGGCGAAAAGATCATCACCGAGGCCGAATTCGAGTATTTCGCAAACGGTCTGTATGAATTCTTTTGAGCGGTTTGCGATCCGCCCGGCTTCCTCCCGTTAACGGGCTGCCGTTGCGGTTATTGGTTCCAAAAAGCGGGAGCCGAAAACTGTAACGGTTGCCACAGAGCTTATTTGGCCAAAAAACCGGGGTTGGAATTTCTAACGGTTGTGAGCGAGCTTATTGGGGGGAAAATGAACCGAAATCACCGCAAAAGAGCGAAATAGCCTCTGTGGCAACCGTTAGATTTGGAAAAGAGTGTTTTTGGCCGAAATAAGCCCGCTCACAACCGTTAGCGTTTTTTCGGCTTCCGTCTGCCTTATCGCCGGGTCCGGAAATGCTCCGTTTGGTCTCTCTGGCATGAGCTCCGCTCCCCCCTTCCCTGCCGAACCGACTGCCGCTCCCTAAACTGCGCACCGAATCAAACCGTTCCGTCTGCCGCTAACCGTCTAACGGGCCAGCCTCCGCCTATCGCCAAAGGGCTAATCGCCAAACCGGCCGGCCCCTGCCAATCGCCAAAGGTCAGCCCCGCCTATCCCCAAACCGGCCGGCCCCTGCCAACCGTCGGATGTGACGGGTACAAGGCCGGCGCGGCTGTGCGCTCAAACCGTTTGTTTGACGGCGAAGATCCGCAAGCGGCGGGTGTCGAGCATCCATTGCCCATCCCGGAAAAGGAGCGGCTTCACCCGGGTTTCGATGTCGCGGTAGATCGATACCTTGTCGTCCGGCGTGACGTCCGGGAAAAAGTACCCGGCGAAGCTGTCCAGCCAGCGCCGGATCCCGGCCTCTCCTTTAAGCGGAGACGGGCTGTCGAAGTGCCGGGCGAACATGACGCGGAAGCCGGTCTTCTCCAGCAGGGCCGCGTACTCGCCAATGGTCGGCAAATACCACGGGCTCCGCCCCGCGCCCGTATACCCGTGCGCTTCCAGCGCCTGCTCAATTGCTGTGGTCAGCGCGGCCACATTGCCGCTCCCGGCGAATTCGGCCGCAAAGCGGCCGCCTTCCCGGAGTGCCAGCCAGATGGAGCGGGCGGCTGCGGGTGCGTCCGGCATCCAGTGCAAAGCCGCATGCGAGAACACGGCGTCAAAAGGGACATCCGTTCGGTAGTGACACAGGTCTGCCGCCTGAAAATCCAGACCGGGGTGCCTCTCCCGGGCCCGGCTCACCATGTCTTCCGAAAGGTCGATGCCGTACGGGACCGCTCCGGCGGCGGCAAGTTCGGCCGTTAGCTCCCCCGTTCCGCAGCCCGCATCCAGAATCCGCTCCCCGGGCCGGGGCTGCAGCAGGGACAAGACACCTCTCCCCAGCCTGACAACCGCATCCGGCTTCCTCCCCTGTGCCCCTCCATGCCCGTCTGACGGCTGCATCGGGCCTTGCGCTTCGGTATGCCCGTCTGACGGCTGCATCGGGCCTTGCGCTTCGGTATGCCCGTCTGATGGCTGCACCAAGCCTTGCGCTTCGGCATGCCCGTCTGACGGCTGCATCGGGCCTTGCGCTTCCGTGCGCCGGTCCGTTGGCGCTGGCCGCATCAGGCCGCCCGCCTCCATGCGCCTGTCCGAAGGCTGCGGCGCCGGGCCCTCCCCCTGCCGGCCCGGTGGCTGTAGCCGGTCTTGCGCTTCCGCGAGCCTTTCCGGCCGCGCTACCCGGTCATGCTCCTCTGAATGCCCCTGTGGGGCAAATGGTTCATTTGCCATTTCCATCGACGCTTTCCCCTTTATCGTTCAACTGTTTTTAGCTTATCCTTTTTGGGTCCGCTTCTGCCCCGCTCTCATCCCGCCCGCCAATCCTCTTCCGTCAAATCCGCTACGACCGCCATCGCCGCCTTGCTGCCGGAAGCGGCGGCATAGATCAGCTGCGAAGGCATCACATAGGCCGAGTCTCCGGCCGCATATACGCCTGCCGCGGTGGTCCGGCCCATCGCATCGGTTTCGATCCCTCCGTTACCCGTCATTTGATAGCCCAGAACATGCTCGAACCGCGCATTGGGTACCGGAACCGGGTCCACAAATCCGCCGCTTCGCTCAAGAAACGTCCCGTCCGCAAAATGCACCCGCTCCAATTCGCCGTCCCGCCCGGAAAAAGCGGCAACAGGCGTGTCCACGATCCGGATGCCTTTGGAGGCCAGCTGCTGCCGCTGCTCAGCCGTCAAGCTTTTTCCCCCATGGGTGCAAACAGCCAAATCCCGGCTCCAGTTCAGCAGCAATTTGATTTTGTGAAACACGCCCGGGTTGTCCGAAACGACGGCCAGCGGTCGGTCGCGCAGCTCCCAACCGTCGCAAAAGGGACAGTTGAACAGGCTTTTTCCATAAAATTCGCGAATCCCTTCGATTTCCGGCAAGGCCTCCTTGAATCCGGCGGCCAGGATCACCTTCCGGGCCCGCACTTCCACGGCTGTCGAGGTGCGAAGGACAAACATCCCTTCGGCTTTGTCCAGAGCCGTCACCTCCGCCGGCCAATGCCGGACGGAAGGATATCGCAGCACTTCCTCGTAGGCGGCGCGCCGAAAATCGGCCGGCTGAACCCCGTCACGCGTCAGAAAGCCGTGCGACGCATGCGTCACGGCATTCCGCGGCCGGCTGTCGTCAAACAGCGCCACCTTTCGTCTCGCCCGGCCAAGCACCAGCGCCGCATTTAAACCCGCGGGCCCTCCTCCGACAATCGCGCAATCATAGAGCATACCTTCATCTCCTCCACCTTATTTAAAAGATATTAAAGATATTTTATATCTGTAATTAGACGCCGCTTGGCAATTAGAGACTTCATGTGTCCATGATAACCGTGATACGATAAGCTGTCAAGAAAGCCGTCCGCAAAGCGTTAGGCCAGTTTTGGTGCAGACATGTCTTTCTGGACCGGAGAGGCTTTTTTCTGAATGCGGAGGAAGTTTTTTTTTTGGACGCGGGGGAGCTTTTTTGTAACCTTTTCTCGTTTGGAGCAACTGCTCTATTAGACGGCGTTTATAGAGGGGGTGGAATGCCTGCATCGGTTTCAACAGCTTTACGAGGATTCCCGGGCGGATGTGTTCCGCTTCTTGCTCCGGCTTTCGGGCTATCGGCATTCCATGGCGGAGGAACTGACGAATGAGACCTTTTACCAGGCTATCGCGTCATTCGATAAATTCAAAGGCCGCTGCGAGGTCTTTCTTTGGAAAACCGATTCTTCCTCCTGGGCCAACAAAACCGAGGACAAGGTCAAGCTGATCGGCTGGAGCAGCCAAACGGACGGAAGCAACGGCAAAGGCGTGACGGCGATCCCCGTGCTGAACGAGGACCGCCGGGTGGTATACATTGAAATGGGGCCTGCGGACGGCCGCCTGTCGCAGCCTGCGCCGGAAGGGAAAGCCGTCGTCTTCGCCTTGGATAAAGGGCTTCCGTGGAACGACCTGAACGGGGTAGCCTATTCCGGCGACGGCACACCGCTTTATAGGCTCGGCTACGAAGCGGAAAACAACTTCATCCGAACCGATGAATTGCGGTGGCTTCCGGCCGAATAAGCGGGCCCTTTCGCCTCCCGCGCCTGCGTAGGATTAAGGCGCCTTCGCGCCCGTTACGATTTGGGAACGCCGACGAGATAGGTGCCTTTGTTGCCTGCGACAAGATATTGTTTTCCGTCCCAAGCGATTCCGTTCAGGTATTCCGACGTACCGGAATTTACTTTCGTCCAGGCTTTGCCGTCCGTGGAACGCAGAATCAGCCCGCCCGCACCCACCGCCATAAACTCGTTATTGCCGTAAATAACGGCGCTCAGCGTATCGCCTTTTTTGGAATTGAGGTTCTCATGGCGCAAGAAGTGCTTTTCGTAATCCGACCAGACCGGAAAAGCGGCCCTCGCCCATTTTCCGTTCTTCAAATAATACAGGGCCGTTCCGTCCTTCTCCGTATACTGGTACTTGACGGTATTGCCGCCGCCCTGAACCTTGATTGGCTCAAACTTCGGATCCGTTTTTTTGGCGGGACTGACGTCCTTCCAGCTGCCCTTCGCCGGATCGAATTGGTAGACCCTCCCCTGCTGGGTTCGAGCGACGGCCGCCTTCCCGTCCCATCGGATGTCCACCGGGCTGTCCAGTTCGCTGAACCATTTTAGCCCTCCCTTGTAATTGGGAACCTCAAAAATGTATTCGGACGCGAGAATCTTCCAATACCAGTCTTCCCGCTCGGCTATCCAGGCGAAGTCTTTTCCGTTGTAGGCGACGCTTACGAAATTGTATTCCCGGTCAGTGAAATGGAGGGTTTTAAAATAGTTCTCCCAAGTGGCTCCGTCCGTGGAAGTCAGCAGCTTGTCGTTTGAGCCGTAGAGATAATAAGTGCCCGACCGGTACCCGATTCCGTACAAATCCGAACCAATCGGCGAGAGAGCGCCCTGAACGGTGCGCTTTTCAAAGCCCTTTAGATCCGGCGACGTGTATATGCCGCCGAAGGAAGCGACGGAAACAAACTGCCGGCCGTCCCAAATCGTCCGAAAAAAGTTGATTCGCTCCGGATTGATGTCCTTAATCGCAAATTCGGGCATGCCTTCATAGACCTGCGGCTTGAAGTCATTGAACGGGTTGTGGGTCTCCCACTGAGTCCCGTTCTTGGACGAAAGCAAATAACCGCCGTTCGCGTTGACGATATACCGGTCATGGACATAATCCACCGCGAACGCTTCCGTGGAAGCATTCCACGCCAGGAGGTCCTTGGGCTTGGCCGCCTTTGCCTTCTCATAGGTGGCCGCCGCCTGCACGGCCGGCCTGGGGCGGGCCAAATCGACCCGGTTCAGAACGATCGCGTATCCGCTTTTCCCGTAGGCGGCGTCTGTAAAGGAGGACTTGTCCGACGTCCACTGGATCAGGTTCTTGCTCGTCAAAACGGCGTTTTCCGTGAATATGGAATAGCTTCCGTTCAGATGCTTTATTTTGCCGATGTTCTGGAGATGCGGCGCCGCCATCGCGCTTTTCCATTTTACGCCGTCCTTCGAGGTCGACACGAGCGCGTGGCTCGAGCCGCTGGTATAAACGTTTCCGGAAGCGGCATCCCGTATCACGTCAAAGGCTTGGAAATCCGTCAGCATGACAAACTGTTTTCCATCCCAGAGGACACTGGTGTGCAAAAAGCGCTTGGTTTTGGCGAAGTCCTTTTTTATTTCTTCCTTCAAGCCGGATATGGTTTTGGGAGAGAAGGAAAGGGCCTGCTTTTTCCATTTGAGCCCGTCCGTCGAGGTCAAAAGCAGGTTCCCGTCGCCTGCGGCCACGAATACGCCGCCGCCGTACGCAACGGTGCGGATGCGCTCGGTTGTGCCCGACGCCACGACCCTCCAGTTGGCGGCGTCCTCCGACCGGACAATGGCTCCGTCTCCTCCCACGGCGACATAGAGCCCGTTTCCATAAGCAAGGTCCAGCAGATCGCTGGCAAAAAAGCTGACGTTTTTTTTGAAAACCGGAGCTTGCTGCTGCGCCGCCGCGTACCCGGCGGTTGAAGGAAAAGCAAGCGCCAGACAAAGCAGAAGCGCCATAAAACCAAATTTTCTCATCGCTGTTATCTCCCCGATCCGTTTGCGTTCACTCTTTCGTAAAGACGAGTTTAGCACAGGAACCGGGAGGAAAGGAATGACTTACCGCATAGCCGCCAAACGCTCCAGCGACTTGCGGATCTCGCGGTCGTAGACGCCGCCGTGATAACACACAATTCTCTCAATGTCGTATTCGAGCAAACGGGCAACGGAATGCCGCGCCGCCTCCAGGTCCTCCGCATACTGCGGATTGGCGAGTCCGAGAACACCGTTTTCCACCGCCAGGGCGTCGCCCGCGATCAGCGTCTTGTAGGCCTTGATGTACAAAGAAATGTGTCCGGCCGTATGGCCCGGCGTCGGGACGACGACGGTTCCGCCGCACCAGGGAAGCTCGTCTCCCGCCTGCAGCGTTTCTTCTACTATGGCCGGCTGAATGGAGGCGAACATGGCCTGCATTTGCCGGGCTCCTTCTTTTTGGTCGTAGGGCAGCGTGTCGTACGATTCCTCCGCCTGCCGCAGCCGGAGCGGCTTCCGTTCCCCCTGTATGTACGGCGCTTCTTCCCGGGAGGCGCACGCCCGCAGCTGCGGATAAGCCGCCTTCAGTTCCGCCAGCGTTCCCATGTGGTCGTGGTCGTGATGCGTCAGGAGAACGCGGGTCAAATCGCCGAGACCGAGACCGTAAACGCCGGCGGCGTCGGCCAGAAGCGGAAGAAAGCCGGGGTACCCGCAGTCCACCAGGACGGCGTCCCGGCTATCCTGTAGAATAACGGGATGGATGGCGGAGCTTTGCCCTCCATATTCAAACGATACATTTAATACATGCAGTCGATTCATCTTTGTATTCGTACCCTTTCTTTTGCGGCGCGTTAAACGGCTTCGGCCACTTCGCGGGCCTGGGCGTCCAGCTGGCGGGCCGACGAAGCGATCCCCTCAAACTCTTCCATGGCCGTTTGGATTTGCCGCTGGCTTTCTTCGACGCTTTGCTGAACGCGGGCGGTGCCTTTGGCGATCGCCGCAATCTCTTTGGTGATGGCCTCTACGCTGTCCCGCACCTCAATGATGGAATCCTCCGACCGCGCGGCCAGCTTGCGCACTTCTTTGGCGACAATATCGAAGCCTCGTCCGTACTCTCCTGCGTGCGCCGCCTCGATCGCGGCGTTCAGTGCCAGGAGGCTGGTTTGGGAGGCGATGTCCCGAATGGTCTGCACAACCCCCTGAATCGCTTTGGCCTGGCCCTCGAGCCCGGCGAGCGTCCGCGTATTTTCCAGGGAGACCTGGGCGATCTTCTCCACACTCTCCAGCAGCGCCCGGTTGCGGTTCATGCCCTCGGCGGAACGCTGATTGAGGTGATCTGCCATCTGCTGCAGCTCGTCCACTACAGCCGTGATGTTTCCCTGCCGCGCGGTGATGTCGGTGGCGACTTTGAACACGCCGATCACGGTGTTTCCCGTTTCGTCGTAAACCGGCATATAGGTCGCTTCCAGCCAGACCGTATTCCCATTGGCGCCTTTTCGTTCAATTTTATCCTGGAAGCTTATGCCCGACAACAGATTGTTCCAAAACGCTTCATACGCCGGGCTGTCCGCGAACTCCGGAAAACACAGCTCCCTGTGGCGCATGCCGACCATTTTTTCCTTCGTGTAGCCGACCGTCGCGGCAAAGTTATCGTTGACGTAGGCGATCCTCCGGTCCAGGCCAAAACGGACCATGGCCAGATTTTGATCCAGCGCGCGAACCACCAGGTCGTCCGTCACCGCTGGCATTGCAGGGGTAAAATTCTCTCTCATCTCGGTTTCCTCCAAAAAAACAATGTCCTATCCCGCCGAAGCGGTTCAAGCGTCGTGCTTCTCCTGAACCGGAAAAGCGGAGGAGAGGTCGGCCGGCCGTCGGCGAATTGACATACTCTATTATAGGTATACCATATTTTTGCTTGTCTCCATATGTATTTTACAAAATTTAATTTTGCAATAGATGATTTATTGGGCGGCCGTATCAATAGCAACAAAAAAACGCGTTATTCTCCGAAAAGCCGGAAAGCCGCAGAGGTTGCGCAACTAGCAGCAAAAATCATCCTTATCCGCTCTTGTCGGACCCCCCACCCTCTCCGAACCCCATCCGCTTCCGGAACGACTACACCCGGATCAGCCGGGGATGGCCGGTCAGGGCGGCCACGGTTGGCGCGCCGATGCCGAACATCGCCGCGCGCAGCTCCAGCTCCACTCGGGCGAGCCGGGCGTCGAGCGCTTCCTCGGACTCCACGGCCGGCCCCAGCAGGCGGCGGCCGAAGCCGGCCAGATCGGCGCCAAGGGCGAGCGCCTTCGCGGCGTCGACGCCATCCCGCAAGCCGCCGCTGGCGATCAGCGGCGCGTCCGGAAGCGCCCGCCGCACGTCGGCCACGCATTCGGCCGTCGGGTTTCCCCAGTCCGCAAACGCTTCGGCCGCCTGCCGGAGAACCGGATCTCCGGCCCGGAACTTCTCGACCTGGCTCCAGGAGGTACCGCCCGCTCCGGCCACATCAAGAAACGCCGCGCCCGCACCGCGCAGGCGCACGGCGGTTTCCGCGTCGATGCCCCAGCCCACTTCCTTGATGCCGACCGGAACGTCCAGCGTCCGGCAAACCTTTTCGATCTCCTTTAATAGCCCCCCGAACGCCGTGTTGCCGCCGGGCTGAAAAATTTCCTGAAGGCTGTTCAAATGAAGCACCAGCCAGTCCGCGCCCGCAATCTCCACCGCGCGGCGGCATTCGTCCGCGCCGTAGCCGTACCGCAGCTGCACCGCGCCCAGATTGGCGATCACCGGAACGCTCGGCGCGCGGTCGCGCACCCGGAACGTTTCCGCCAGCTCGCCGCGCTCGATCGCCGCCCGCTCCGAGCCGACCGCGAGCGCCCAGCCGCGGCGTTCCGCCGCTGCCGCCAGGCGGGCGTTGATCCGCCCGGTCGACGCGCTGCCGCCGGTCATCGAGCTGATCAGCAGCGGCGTGCGCAGCGGACGGCCCAGAAACGACGACGCCAGCCGGACGTCGTCAAAGTCCACCTCCGGCAGCGCATTATGCCGGAACCGGTAGCGCTCGAAGCCGGCCGTAATCCCCTGGGCATTTACATCCTCCTCCAGGCAAAGCCGCACGTGCTCGATTTTTCGCTCCCCGGTCGGCGTCAAGGGAAGCAGGTTGTCCGCCTCCCGTTCGGAGCGCGTCCCGCCCCCGCCTTTTTCCGTTTCCTTTGTCATGCCCGTTTCCCTCCGCTCGTTTGTCCGGCGTTTCCGTCCGGATCGTTCCTCTCCAAGGTACACGATCCGGCCGCCGATTTCCATCCCGGGGCCTCCCCGGGCGCCCAGCCCTGCTCTCCGCGATCAAGCGGTTGCAAAGTTCATTGACAAAGGAAAGATCAAATACATAAAATACATTTAGAAAAATTTCGAATTGATTATTTTCGTAGGGAAAGGCGGGGCAGCGTGGGAATCAAAGAAACCTTTAAAGCCCTTTCCGACGGATACCGGCGCGAAGTCCTCGAAATGCTGCGGGACGGCCGTTTGACGGCCGGCGAGATTTCCGCCCGCTTCGATATGACGCAGGCTACGGTCTCGCACCACCTTTCCGTCTTGCGGGAGGCCGGTCTGGTTCGGACGGAACGCCGGGGCAAGTTCCTCTATTATGAATTAAACGCCAGTGTGATGGAGGACGTGATGAAGTGGATTTTATCCTTTCGGAGGGATGATCATGAAAAAGTTTAACACGCCTGCCGTATGGTTTTGCTTGCTGTCTGCGCTTGCGCCCGCGGTATTTTACGCGCTGCTGTATCCCCGGCTGCCCGGTCGGGTTCCGGTTCACCGCGATCTGGCCGGTGCGGTCGACCGCTACGCCGGTAAAGGCAGCGCCGAGGTTCTGCTGCTCGCCGGCTTCGGGTTTCTCGGGTTTGCGTTCATGCGGCTGCTTCGCACGTTTGTGCTCAGGACGGCGCACTCCGGCGGAAAGGGGAACGCAAACGCGGCTCTGCAAAGCCGCATTCTGGACGGTGCGGCCTGCTTCGTCACCCTTTTGTTTTCGGGCATGGCGCTTTATTTTCTGGCTTCCATGGCGGATCCGGACGCCTTTTCCCCGGCCATTCTCGTCCGTATGGGGACGGCCGCAGCAGGCTTGCTGTTTGCCTGGATGGGGAACCTGCTGCCGAAGCTGAAGCGCAATCCCTGCGTCGGCTTCCGCACCCGGGCGGCCTTGTCCGATCCGAACGTCTGGTTTCGGGTGCAGCGCTTCGCCGGCCGTACCTGGGTGGCGGGCGGCGCCGTTTTGCTGCCGGCTTCCTTTGTGCCCGGCGCTTTTTCCGGCTGGATTTTTGCCGCCGTGCTCCTTTTGCTCGTTTGCATGCCCGCTTTGTACGGGAGACGGCTGGCAAAACACGCGGCTTGAACCTGCCGGTCCGGCGGCTTGTCTTTTCGGGCCTATCTGCCCATCGCGTTTCTGTCCCGGGACCCGGATAAATCGACAGCGCAAGAAGGGTTCTATCGAAGGGTGTCGAATAAGGTTGGAGCAGCGAATTTAACGCAGGAGTGGCAGCTCAATGATCTTTAACCTGATGTATTACGCAGTTCTGCCTTTGTATATCGGCTTCGTGATTGTTTCCTGTCTTGTCCTGGGACAGACGCCCTACAATATCCCGCTCGTCTCGGCGGGTCTTTTGCTGGTGGCCAGTCTTTACGCGGACCGTCTTTTTCCCGAGCGCAAGCGGACGCTTGCCCTCCTTCAAGTGGCGCTCCTGGTCGGCTTTCATTTTTTCAGCCAGTTGAACTGGTGCTTTTCGCTGTACATTATCCTGCTTTCCAAAGTGCTTTATCATATCCGCAGCCTGGCCTGCTCGGTGCTCGTCGGCTTCGCGATGATCTTCTGCTACACCGGGGTGCGGCTGACCTACACCGACATTACGCCGTATATGCTGCTGGCGGTCATTTCCGACCTGCTCACTTCGCTGGCCGTGGTGCTGATCATTCAATACATCATCTCGGCGGAAAAAGAGAAAAACCGGCTCAAGGAAGAGCTGCGCCGGGGCGAGCTGGACTACCAAACCGAAAAGCTCCGCGTGGTCGGCGAGCTTGCGGCCGGGCTTGCGCATGAAATCCGCAATCCGCTCACGACGGTCAAAGGCTTTTTGCAGCTGTCCAAACGGCAAAATTACAACATCGAGCCCTACTTCGACGTTATGGTCGAGGAAGTGGACCGCATGAACGATCTGACGGTGGAGTTTCTGGATTTCTCCAAGCCGCGCGAAGCCTGCTTCAAAATCTTTCCGCTGCACGACACCCTGCTGAAGCTGATTTCCCTGACGGAGTCGGAAGCGAACATTTTGGGCCACCGGATTGTCTACAAGCCGACCGATCTGGACCTGTTCGTGCGGATGGACGTGGATAAAATGGTGCAGGTGTTCATCAACCTGACCAAAAACGCGCTGGAAGCAATGGAGGAAAGCGGCGAGCTGACGATCCGGCTGCTCCGCAAGAACGGGCAGGCCGTCGTCATTTTCAGCGATACGGGGCCGGGCATTCCCCCGGGCGAGTTGAAAAAGATTTTTGATCCCTTTTTTACGACCAAGCAAAGCGGCACGGGCCTGGGCCTTTCCATTTCCCAAAAAATCGTACAGGACCACGGCGGCACCCTTGATGTGGTCAGCGCTCCGGGCGGCACCTCCTTCACGATCCGACTTCCGCTTGCTTCCGCTTCCGCCGAGCCGTCCGAAGCTCCGGCGGCCCCGCCGGAAACGCAAGGGTAAGGAGGGCTTCCGATGAAGCTGAACCGTCAGCTTGGCATTGTCATTCAACTTCTCCGGCATGGCACAACAACCGCCCGGCAGCTGGCCGAGCGGTTTGAAGTGTCGACCCGGACCATCCGGCGCGACATTGACGATTTGGCGGAAGCCGGCGTTCCGGTTTACGCCTCCCAGGGAGCGGGCGGCGGAATCGGCCTGATGGACGGCTACACGCTGCCGAAAGCGCTGCTCGACGAGACGGACCGCAGCCTGCTGCTTGCGGCCATGAACGATCTGTCGCGCAGCCAGGATACCGGAGCGGACCGCACGCTGGAAAAGCTGGGGGCGCTATTCGGCCGCGCCGAGCCGCAGGAGGACTGGCTGCGTGTCGATCTTTCCTCCTGGGCGATGGAAGGCAAAGACAGCCGCTTTTCCGCGCTCCGGGACGCCATCCGGGCGAAGCGGCTGGTCCGCTTCGCCTATTCGGCAACCTCCGCGCAGGAAGGGGCGCTCCGCACGGTCGAACCGATGACTCTGCTGTACCGGGGCAGCGCCTGGTATTTGTGGGGCTGGTGCCGGCTGCGGGAGGCGTACCGCCTGTTCCGGCTGAGCCGGATCGGTCCGATCGAAACGCTGGCCGATTCCTTCGTCCGGCGGCCCGACCGGCTGGAGGCGGTGGAAGCGGGGCTGCCGAAGGAGCGGGAAACCGTGCTTCACCTGCGGTTCGACCCGTCCGCGACGCGCCGCGTCGCCGACTTCTTCGGGCCGGGCTCCGTCCACGCCCTTCCGGACGGCCGGCTCGAAACCTCCGTCCGCTGGCCGATGGACGATTGGGTGACCGGCACCCTGCTTTCCTTCGGTCCGGAGCTGGAGGTCGTTTCGCCGGACTGGATCAAACAGGTGCTCCGGGAAAAAGCGCTGGCCATCGCGGACCGCTACGGCGAACAAGAAAAAAACAGCACGAAGGACCAAGGAGGGTACCGCAATGGGCGGCTATGAGCTTGCAGGGGAACGCATTTCATTGCGTTTTCTGGAGGAACCGGACGCAGAAGCCTTGCGGGAGCTGCGCGTGCGCAACCGGGCGTTTTTTCAGGCCTATTCCATGCTGCGGCCGGACTCGTACTACGAACCCGAAGCGGCTCTGGAATCGGTTCGTGTGGCCAAGGCGCGCGCGGCGGCGGACGAAATGTACTCGTTCGGCATTTTTTTGAAGGAATCGGGGGCCCTGATCGGCACTATCGGGCTGAACATGATCAACCGCGGCTGCGTCCAGAACGCCAACATGGGGTACAACATCGATCAGGCCCATAACGGCAAAGGCTACGCCACGGAAGCGGTCCGCCTGCTGCTGGATTTTGCTTTCGGCCAGCTGCGGCTGCACCGGGTGGAGGCGGGCGCGATGCCCCGCAACCCCGGATCGCAGCGGGTGCTGGAGAAAGCCGGCATGAAACGCGAAGGCATCGCCGAGAAAAACGTCAAAATCAACGGCACATGGGAAGACCATGTGATGTTCGCCGCGCTGAACCCCGCCGACGTCTAGCGCGGCGGAGCTGAGGCGGGCCGGAGCGCTCGGAGGTGCTCGGGCGCAGGGCCGGGGCTCGGAGGCGCTCGGGCGCAGGGCACGGGCACACAGGCGCTCATGCGGCGGGGTCGTGGCTCGCACAGGGCTGGAGCACGGCTCGCGCGGCGGGGCCGGGGCTCGCAGGCGCTCGGGCGGCGGGGCCGGGCACACAGGCGCTCATGCGGCGGGGCCGGGCACGGAGGCGCTCGGGCGTAGGGCCGGAGCACACAGGCGCTCGGGCGCAGGGCTGGGGCACGGAGGCGCTCGGGCGCAGGGCACGGGCACACAGGCGCTCATGCGGCGGGGCCGGGGCTCGCAGGCGCTCATGCGGCGGGGCCGGGGCTCGCAGGCGCTCGGGCGGCGGGGCCGAAGCCAGGCACAGGGCTGGAGCACGGCTTGCGCGCGCGGCCATATACGAGGCCAGGGACTCAATCACGGGCTTGCACGGCAAAGACCTAGGTAACCGTCAGCTAACCCATCCGCCGAAGTAACAATCCACTGGTCCAAAGCAGCAGTATCACACTTAAAGAGTCCGTCGGGCTTCCCCCTATACAAATAAAAAACGGAGCAGCAAGGAAGTTACCCTTGCCGTTCCGTTTTTTGTCTGGCTTTTGTTGGCCGGTTGTTGGTACGCAAACCCATCCCACCCGAAACGCCGGCTCCAAACGCCGGACATTAAGAAGCAAGCGGTAAGTGTCGAGTTTCGCAACTTGTGCCCGGAACGCCAATCTCCACGTCCTCAATATAACGCGACATCAATCGTTCAAAGCTGTGTATGCACCCTGCATGCCAACCGCCAATCCTCACAAAATACCGCACACCGACCTTCAAATGACAAAGCCACTAAACGCAAATTCCAGGAGCAAAAAGGCCGGTTTTCCTCCTTGTTCCGAAAGCTACTTCCGGCGTGGCGCGCATCACTTCCACTATTCTCCATTTCGCTCGCAGGCTTGTTGATCTCCGTTTCTACCAGTATATAAACAGCACTACCCCTCTTTCTGCTGCACACTGCGGTCCGCACGAGACAACGTTCGGGTCTCACCCTAGACCAATCGGATGGCTAGTTTGCCGTTTCGGAAGAGATGCACAGGATTAAGTGCAAAAGCGCACTTAATCTCCTGCTCTCCGCCTCATTTCGGGAGAATAATTGCGAGAATGCACTTATTAAGACCCCGATTAGCAAAAAAGGTAAGAAAACGAATTTTTAAGTGCGCGTGCGCACTTATTTGGGTCTAAGCCTGCTTTTTGGCTCCAAATAGGTGCACGTATGCACTTAACTCTCAATTCGCAAGGCTGCAAAAACAGAATGGCCAAAAAGCAGCCCCTTGATTGCGTTTGGGACGCGGTGCCGGTGACAGGGGGCATACACTCGCGCGCCGCAGGGGCGGTACGCCATGACACGGACAAAGACATTATCGGCACTGAGCGAACGCACAGGAACGCTCACCCGCATCTCCATTTTTCAGCGGGTTAGCATTTCGGTCCGCCTAGAGGACAGAGGGCGAAGCAGTAGCCAAACGGCGGCCTATGTCAGGTCGCCAGCTGCGAAGCGGCGGCCGTGAGGCGGCGCATGCCAGGTCGCCAGCGGCAAAGCGGCGGTCGAGAGACAGTGCACGCCAGGGCGCGGTCGAGAGGCGGCGCACGCCAGGGCGCCAGCAGCGAAGCGGCGGTCGAGAGGCGGCGCACGTCAGGGCGCCAGCGGCAAGCAGCGGCCATACGGCGGTGCACGCCAGGGCGCCAGCGGCAAAGCGGCGGTCGAGAGGCGGCGCATGTTAGCTCGCCAGCGGCAAGCAGCGGCCATACGGCGGTGCACGCCAGGTCGCCAGCAGCGAAGCGGCGGTCGAGAGGCGGCGCATGTTAGCCCGCCAGCGGCAAGCGGCGGCCATACGGCGGTGCACGCCAGGGCGCCAGCAGCGAAACCACAACCGAAGGCCCGTGCCGCCTCAGGACGCCGGCGGAGAGGCGGTGGCCGCCCCTTCCGCCGGTGCCCCGGAGCTTTCCGCTCCGGAAGGCTGGGCCGTCCCTCCCGCGCCGGAAGGCGCCTCCGTGGCGGCGCCGCCCGCGTTCGGGGACGCCGCCGCGCCCGAAGCGTCCGGCGTCGCCAGCCCGCTCCCGGATGCTCCCGGCGATACGGCCGGTGCGGAAACGCCCGGCGAGGCGGTGGTGCCCGTGGCCGGTTCGGTTTCGTCGCCCGGCAGGCTCAGCACGACGGCCGCGGCGATCCCGGCCAGGACGAGTACGCCCGCGCCGGCCGCCAAGACGCGGCTCCCGCCAAACAGGCGGACGATCGGGTTCATCTGCCTGTGCCGGATTTGGCGGATCAGCTCAGCCAGATCCGCAGTGGCGGGCGGAGAGGTCAGCTTCTGCACGAGCCGCCGTGTTTTCAGCGCCTTGCGGTCCGCTTCGGCAAAATACTTGCGCAGCGCATTGCGGTAGGCCGTATGGATTTTCCGGCCGCCTGCGTCCTTGAAGGCAGGGTTCGCAGCCGACCACAAAATAAAGTCGTACACCAGGTCGGTCCCTTCCGTTTCCCGCCGGATGTAGTCCAGCATTTCGTAGTACGCCACCGGACGGATGGCGCCTCCGGTATGGACGCCCCAATCGGTAAAGGCAAAGATAACCGACTCATAGGCATCCGGGCCGATCCGGCCCGTCAAAAAGCGGCGCACAAGCCGCTGCACCTCTTCCATCTCGCTTTTGCTCAGGTCGTCGAAATCAAACGCCGGACGGCCGGACGAAAGCGGCGGCCGGGCTTTCGCCGCAGCGCCGGTGCGCGGCGCGGCCCCCGTTCCCGGCCGCTCGGATTCGCCCCTCTGATGCGGCGGTTCGGGCCGCAGCGTACGGTCCAGCTCGCGGCCGGTCAGCCGGCCGCTATCGTCGGCGCCGCTCTCCGGAAGCCCCTCGGAATCGTCCGTTTCGCGCAGCTGGTCAAACGGACGGGCACCCGATTTCCGGGCCGAGTGCATGGCCCGCTCCAGCTCCGCAGCCGGCAAAATCGTTTCCGGCCCGGCCGGCTTCAGGCTGAGCGCGGCATGCACCGCCCGGAACAGCTTCAGCTTGCGCGCCTGCTCGGCCGTCAGCCCGCTGTCGGCGACGGCCCATTCCTCCGTTACCAGGTAAGACGCTTCCTTCAGCTCCGACCACAGCCCGTCCGAAAGCAGAAGAATATCCAGCACGGCGCGGGCCGTTTCCGTTTCCAGCTCCGAGCAAAACGCGGCCAATCCTCTGCGCCCGGCCGAGGCAGATCCGATTTGCACGAAAAAGCGGAACAAATGCCCGCCCGCCGAAACCTGATCGCCGGAATGATACAGCACTTTTTTCAGCTTGTCCCGGAACTGGCCGGTAAAATACGGCAGCCCCAGCGAATCGGGCGAATGCCCGACCCAGAACAAGATTTCTTCCTGGTATTCCTTCGCCGTTTTGACACGGGCAAGCCGGTTCGCCAGCAGGGCCTCTCCCAGCTCCGCATAGCGGAGGTCGCGTCCGATCCGCTCGTACACGAGCTTTTGCAGCTCGGGGTACTTCTTCAGCGCCACTCCCGCCTCGGTCAGGTAGGCGGTTCCGCCGTCCGGCCGGGACGCGGCCCGGTCCAGGCAGGCGGTGAGCGCAGCCAGAAGCTCCGGCCGGACTCCGTCGGGCGCAAGCCCGTAGTATTCCATCAGGCCGGCCAAAAGCCTTACGCCCGGCACCCGCTCCTGCGCTGCGCCAGCGGCGGATTCGGAAGCGCCGGGAACCGGCAGCTGCCCCGTCTCCTCCCGGAACAAGTCCAGCAGCAGCTCGTTCAAGCGCGGTTTTTTGTCGGCTCCGCCGACGCGGAGGCAGCGGAGCGCGCCTTCAATCGCCCCTTCGCGGTCCGCCTCAAAGCGCTCGCGGCTCCCGGTGCCGGCCGAGTAAATCGCAGCCAGCGGGTTATAGAGCGAAAGATCCGTGTACGCTTCCGCCGGCAGGCCGTCCAGCGCTTCCTCGGCAAACCCGAAAAAGTCGTCCAGCCGGGCGGGATCGCGGCGCTCGTCCCACGCAAAATCCAGGAAGGCGGCGCGGGCCGGAAGGTCCCGGTCGGAAAACCGGCCGTTCGGAAAATCAAACTGGTAGTCCTTGCCCATCGCTCCGGCGCGCAGGCTGCCTTTTTCCACGAACATGAGGTCGATGCCCTTGCGTCCCTGCGGCTCGTTGTGGTACGTGGTAAAACCAAAGCGGCGCCTCACGCCGTAAGGAAGCGCCCGGTACAGACTATCCAGAAGGGCGGCCGCGGAAATGGCGCTGCCGGACACGTCCGTGTCGAGGGCGACGTACACCTTTTTCTTGGAGGAGACCGCAGAAAAAATCGCATTCAGCATAGCTTTGTAGCGCTGACCATCTACGCCAAGCGCCGCCAGCACATTCTCCTGGGCGGCGGCATCGAAGCGGCCTTCGGCCTGCAAATCGTCCAGTTCGGCCAGCGTCTTGCCTTCGCTTTCGTCGTAGAGCGCGCGAAAGCCCGCCGCATGCAGCAGAACATCCGGCCTGCGGAGGTATTCCTCCCGCCGGCCGGCCGGAACGACATATTGGTGCGTGAACATGACATCGCGCTGCCCCGAAAAGTCCGGACCGGCAAACACGCTGCGGCCGATGACCAGCTCGCCGCTTTCCGCCGGAACGACGGTCAGCGAGGCCGGATACCGCGCGGGGTCCCGCTCGCCGCTGCGCACCAGCTCCTGCGGCGGGATGTAGAGGCAGTACGGGTGAAGCGTTTTTTTGATAAACGCATGGTCCAGCCCCGGCGATTTGGCAACCGTGTCAAACCCTTCGCCGCCCTGAAAAAGCCCCTCCCGCCCCCGGGTGTAATAATGCTGCTGAATTTTGCCCAAGGGTTCCATCAGCCTTCTCTCCCCTCGATGTAGTCCAGCTTATGGAGCAGCCAGACAAAAGGCTCGTCCACCCGGGTCGGGCTCACCACGCCCTCCACCCGCTTGTCCACAGGGTTGCTGCCCAGCGCGGAAACGGCGAAGTAGGCGGTGTTGTTGAAGTAGACATCGACGGCGTCCTTGAACGGCCGGTCCACCTTTTCGATAAAACGGCGAATTTCCCCGTTGATGTTCTCAAACTCCGTCAGGTTCAGGTAACCGGAATGAACGACGTTTCGGAACACGTTGCTGTTTGTATCGATGTAGTCGCCTTCTTCCTCCTTCAGGTGCTTCAGCATATCGCTTTTGGTCAGGATGATGGCGGTCGGGATGTCGGTTTTTCCTTTTTCCTGGTGGCCGATAAAATTTTCGAACATCGTGATGATCACGTCGCGCGGCTCGGCGTGGCGGGGCGCCAAATCCCCGCTGTGATCGCCGAGGCTCAGGAGCAGCCGGTCGCGGATCGTTTTCATCTGCAGCGGATCGACCATGAACAGGATGCCCGACGAGTTTTTGATGTGGGCGGCGTAGATGTCCATGTAATTGCGGTCCGTCATGCCCTCCCCGGCAACGTCGAAGAAAACGAGCGTAAGCGGGGCCAGGCTTTCATCTTTGAACACAAAGTTGAAAATAAACGGCTCCATCTTCTCGATTTTCTGCGTTGCGCCAAGCATCAGGCCCTGCTCGAAGATCGGCTCCTCGTAGTAGGTGCGGAACCGGCGGCTGATTTCGGCGTTCATCGGGATGCAGGCCGCGTTGAAGTTTGAAGCGGTGACATGCTGCAGCGTATGGATCAGCGAGGTCATGTACACCGACTTGCCGACCGAGGTCGCTCCGACAATGGAGATAATGTTGCTCGGGACTTTTCCCGCCGACAGCGGGAGCTCGTTGTGGCAGTTCGGGCAGAGCCTGCGCCGGGTGTTCACCCCGTGCTTGTCCGTTACGGCGACGAGCACGTTTTCGGAATAGGTTTTGTTCTCCTCCGGAATGGACGACGGATACACGACGGCTTCCACGTCCCCTACGGAGTCGAGGTTGAACTTCGCCCGGTAGCGGTCCAGCTCCTCGTCTTCTTGCAAGGCGTACTCCGGATCGTTTTCTTTGTGATGCGCCGCCCGGAACACCACCCGGTCGGGTTCGAATTTCAGAAAGCAGTAGGGACAAACGATATCGTAAAAAGGCGGCCTGACCTTGACCGGAGTTTTCTGGAACAAGCCTTTTAACGCTTTCAGCATGCGGCAATCCTCCCTCTGCCGGCACCGGCAGTTGATAAACGGGGCGACCCCCCGGATTTCGAAAATAGCGGTTCACATTCGGCCTAACCTGGTCCTGCCGGAACACCGTCAAAGCGGGCAGCCCGCTGGCGGGCCGGCGCAACGGACGGACGCGGAACGCCGATCTTTGCTTTAACGCGGTTTTTTGCCGCCATTATCCGTCCCGCTTGCCGCGGCCGGGAATAGCAGCAAAAAACCGCGCTAACCGAACGCTTTCCCGCCAAGCTCAGACGTGAATGAGCTCGTAGACGGCTCCGTACCGTTTCCCGTCGGTAAAAAACAGCTTGACCCGGTCGTCGCGTCCCACCTCGATGTCCGGCAGCACGCTGCGGCCGGCCGGCAGGTCGCCGAGCAGCGGGTAAGCCGTGCCGTCCTCCTTGCCGAGCGGGAGGCCGCCGGTCTTCTTGACGTAGCACAGCGCGTCTCGCGAGACGGGAATTTCGGCCTCGACGCTGATCCGTGCGGTTCTGCGCTTGCCGAGCCAGCCTCCGCCGTATTTGACCGAGCAGCGGATCAGCGCTTTGCCAAGGCTGAACCTTGCTTCGTTCCCGCCGTCCCGCTGCGGGTACACGATCGTTTCGCCGCCTTCCCGGATACAGGGGAAGATCCGGTAGCCGTACCCGCCGACGCGGTCCGGCCGGTCGCGGTAGCCCCCGGCCGCCTTGTATTCCTCGCGGGTGTACAGCTTCATGCGCCGGCGGTCCGCCGATTCCGCTTCGTCTCCCGTTTCCTCGGCCGGATCGAAGCCGTAGACGTAAACGTACTTCAGTTCCCCGGGCCATTCCCAGGTAAGCACGCATTCCCCCTCCCGCACGCGGCAGGCCGCCCCGGCGATGCGCAGACCGGGAGGAGCTTCCCCGGGATTCCATTGCCATTCTTTCATAAACCCGCTCACCTCCGGTTAAAGCTGCTGCCGCCGGTTTGCCGGTAGCCCGGTCCATGGGGCCCGCGGCCCTGTCGGTCGATCGGCGTTCCGCCCGTCAGATCGCTTCCCGCCTTGACCGGCACGATCAGCGTCGAAAGCGAAATAACGGCGGCCAGCACAAGATCGGCGGCGAAACGCCCAAACCCCGGACTCCAGCCGGCCCGAATCCACGACTCCAGCAGCCAGCCCGCCAGCAGGCCGGCGAGCAGCCCGCCGACGGTGAAGGCTTTGGCCAGATGGCGGTTGTCGAAAATAATGCCAAGCGAAAGCCCCATCAGCCCGCCGAGCAGGCCGAGGAAAAGAATCCGCAAAGCCAGGTAATAGAGGTTGTCGGCTCCGGTGCCGGTGCGGTCGCCCATCAGATGCCAGCCTTTGTTCAAGTCGTACAGCTTGTTGAACACTCCCGTCAGCTGGGTCGCCTTGTCAATGCCGTGATAGCTGCCCTCGGAGCGCCCCGCAAGCTCGCGAAGCAGCGCAGTCGCGTCAGAGTCCGTTCCATTCATTCCGACGGTATGAATCGCCACCTCGTCGCTGGCATACGGCGCGACCGCTGCGTTCACATCCACGTCGCTGTACCCGTCGGAGATCAGAATTACCATCGCCTTGCGGCGGTCCGGAACGGACCGGAGCTCGGCCAGCGCCGTTTCCAGCGCGCCTGCGATGTTGGTTTGCCCGACAGGCTGGTACTCGTTCAGCTTTGCGGTTACCTCCTCCTTGGCGGAGGCGGTGTCGATCAGCCGGAGCGGCTGCAGCACCTCCGGGCGCTCGTTAAACAGCACCACGCCGAGACGCTTGCCGCCGTCCATGCGGGAAACGAGCTCCTGCGCCGCCCGGATGCTTTCCCGGTTCGGGTCGGTCTCCTGCATGCTTTCAGACTTGTCGATCACAAGCACGATGTCTTCCACCGGCTTGTGCCGGCCGAACCCGAACCCGTAAATCGTTTGAAACAAAGCGCCTGCCGCCAAAAGCATGGCAAACGAAGCGGGGACCAGCCACTTCCAGCCGCTTCCGACATGCCGCAGCCGCCAGCCGCGCCCGTTCAGATCGGGCGACAGCGTTTCCGCGATCAGACAGGCCAGCGCGACAAAGAGCCCAAGCACGCCGAAATAAATGGCCATCAGCAAAAAATTGGCCATCCGGCCGTCATAAGCCCCGAGCAGTACCTCCCCGGCCGCAAAGCCGGCCGCCCCGCCGATCAGGCTGAACAAAAACAATAGCGCGCTCCATTTCCGGCGCATCAAACAAGCCCCCCTGCCATTTCGGGAGCCGCTGCATAACGGCCCCGCTTTCTCCATTCCGTATCATGCGCCGCCGCGAAAGCGGCTCCCGCCCCGCCGTCCGCCTGCCGAAGCGGGTACTTCGCGCCAGCAAATTTCCGTTTCTGCGCTTGCGCCATCGGCGGACCCTAGTCCGCGGGCGGTCCGCTTTCCTCGCCGGGCCCGGCGTGAAACCGGAATTCGTTCGCCGCATAGGATTCGTAATATTTGCGCGCGTTTCGGCTGTACATCGTATCGTCCAGCCGGAAGCCGCCCATAATGTTCAGCTTGTCGATGCCGACCGCCCGCCGCTCATGGACGCAGCCGAGCTGGTAAGCCCGGCTTTCCTGGTCGAGCCGGAACGCATAGCGGATGAACTCGCTTTCGTAATCGCCGAAAAAGTATTTTTCCTCGTACCGGTGCTTTTGCGTGTAGTGGAACAGGGTTTGCCGGACGGTGGCCCCGCTTTCAAGGCGTTCGAATAAATCGCGAAAGAGCTCCTCCCGCGGCACCAGCTGTTCCTGCTCCTCATAGCGCACGGCGACGTTCGCCCGCTCCAGCAGCTCTTCCTCAAACGTCTGCCGGAAGACCGCGTCCGGGAATACCTCCCGTTCGCAGATGGCGATCAGCCGCTCCAGCAGCGCGGACGCGCCTTCGTCGGCAAGGGCGGCCGCATCCCCGAAATACTTGTCGTCGAGGAAAAAATCCGGCCCCCGGCGGGCGGCCAGGCCGTCCAGAATGCGCCGCACCTCGCGCCCGTAGTATTCGGGCAGGTTGCGCCCGAGCCGGTCGTCCCCGCCTTCCGCCGCGCTTTCCTTCGCCGCCGCAGCCAGCAGCTCGCCCGCTTCCCGAATCCGGGCGACCCGGCGGGCGGCGGCCGCATGAAGCCCGGCAAGCGCAAGCTCCCAGCGGTCGAGCACCCGGCGGCGGGTCTCCAGGACGAGAATCGCGTAGCGGAGGCCGTACAAGGCGTCCAGCAAAGCGCGCTGCAGCTTCCGCCGCGCCGGCTTGGCCAGAAAGCCGAAGCCTCCGCCCGAGGCAAGCGGCTCCGCCGAGCGGTCCAATACCGATTGCAGCTCCTCGCGGGCGTCGGCCAGCTGGCGGGCGGTTTCCTCCTGCTGCCGGTTCAGCTCCGCGTGCAGGCTGTCCGGATCGGTTTCGTCCGTCCACCGGTACACGGAGAAAAACGTATACGGCGGCTGAAGCTCCGCCGCCAGCCGCCGCCCCGCGGCGGAGGCGATGTCCAGCTCCTCCGCTCCCGCCTTGGCCGCCTCTTCAAAATGCCGGGCGAAAAAGGCGCGGGCGTTTCCGCCGTAAAGCTCCTCCTCCGCCTCCCGCAGCGTCATCCGGCGGAGCGCTGCAAGCGGCGTATCGCGGGCGAGCAGCGCGTGCATGTCCTCCAGCCGTTCCCGGGGAGGAAGCAAAACCTCCGTCTGCCGGGCCACGGAAGCGGCGTCGAGGCCGAAAAGCGCCGCCGCGTCCCGCCGCCCCGCTTCGGCGCTTTCCGCCAGCCGGGAGGCAAACGCGCGGAACACTTCGTCCAGCACCGTGAGCGCGATGGCCCGGTTCGGCCGCCGGAGCTCCGAATACCCCGCCGTGGAATAAACATTTTCCGGCACCGCCGGCGAAGTGATGCTCTGTTTGTACTGCAGGTTGTTGTACAGCGCGCGCTCCCGGTCAAATTCATGGATGGTGCGCCGGTTCTTGAGGAGGTTCAGACTGGCGATCGCCTTGTAGGCGGTCCCGAGCCCGGTCTTGTCGAGAATCCCCTTTTCGTCTTTGTCGCCCAGCACATAGACCAGATCGAACAAGGGAGAGGGCGTGTGCTCCAGGTCGAGCGCAAAGCCGTCCTCGGTCAGAAGCAGCGGCGCTTTCAAGTGAAAGCCCCGCTCCTGCATCCCGTCCAGCTCCCGCAGGAAGGCGTAGCCGAGCGATGCGGAGTAAGCGAAATCCCCGCCCGTGTCGGCTTCCCGGGTCAGCACGTACAGATCGGTCTGGACATGCTTGAACGATTCGCCGAGGATGGAACGCGCCAGCAGCACCGCTTCCGGGAGGAGCACATTGAGCGGGTCGTCCGCCTGCGTCACAACCGCCAGGTTCAGCCGCTCGAAGCTGGCGAAAAACCGCCCGGCTTCGGACAGCCGGGCCGCCGCCCGCCGAATCTCCCGGTTCATGGAGGCGAGCATCGCCCGGTCCGCATAAAAGCGGCGCCGGACATCCGGACGCGCCGACTTGCGGTCGAGCGCGAGGTCCTTTACGCCAAGTCGCCCGACAAACGGCTCCGGCCTTCCGAGGACCTGGCGCGCCGCGTCCGGCCGAAACCCTTCCATAACCCCGGCGCCGTGCGGCCCGGCGTCTGTGCCGGAGCCTGGCGCCATAGCGTAGTCGGGACGAAGGCGCCCGTCGGGACCGGCGGAAGCGCCGCTTCCCGTTCCGCCCGCCGCAGCGGAACCCGCCGAGCCATATCCGGAGCCCGCGCCGCCGGACGCATTTTCTTCCCCGCACAAGTGCAAATAGACGATGGCGGCCCCGTTGTCGCACTTGCGGTTCATCAGCCGGCGCACCTCCGCAAGAGCGGGCGCCGACTTGCCGCCCACAAACAGGAAAGCAAGCGGATTGTGCAGGCTTCTCTGCCCGTCGGCGGCGGAGGCCGCCGCGTCGGACCGGTTGTCGTATTCTTCGGCAAAAGCCATCAGTCGCTCTCGCACCGTGGGCCGCTCCTTTCGGTTTCATGTCCCGCCCCGCTTCCGTCTAGCGGCAGTCCGCGCGCAGCGGACCGCAAGCCGAAACGCTACGGGCCGGGACCGGAAAAACGCGGGAAACGCGCGTTTACCGGATGGTTTTGAGCATATCCGCCGTTTTGGCCGATACCTGGCGGTAGAACCGGTACATCTCTTCCCCGTTTACCAGCTCGGCGCGGTCGAAATCAAGCGCCGACTTGACCTCGCGGAAGCCGGCCGCCATTTTCTCCAAGTGCGCCACCAGCCCGCCGATATCCTCCGAGGAAGTAAGCGTCTCGCTTCGCCGGGCGGCTTTACGCTCCAGCTGGCTGATCCGTTTCGCGTCCAGGGAGCGGAGCTTTTCGTAGATTGCGTAGTCGACGAATTTGGTCACCCGCAGCAGGTTGACGAACGGCTCCCAGGCTTCCTCCTCCGGATCGTGGTCGTATACGAACTGCGCGCCCTTCTTCGCAACCGTGCCGGTATACATCGCTTCGATAAACAGGTCGATCCATTTTTCTTCGCTCTCGCCCGCCGCAATGATTCCCGCAAGGCGCGCCGCCTGCTCGGCGATCTGGCGGTACTTCGCCAGCTCGCTGCGGATTTCCTCGAACAGGCCCGGGTAGCGGATCAGGTTGTCGATCGCCGCTTCGCGGCTTACGCTGCCGAAAATTTCGCGGGTGCCGGACGGCTCCAGCCCGTTCTCCAGCAGCTGGTTCAGCCGGGCGGCCGCCTGCTTCACCTCGCCCAGGTTCGGCTTCGGCTGGTCAAGCTGCATGTTGAAGCCTGCCGCAAACGTCTCAAAATCGAACGGCCGCGTCAGCACGACCTCGTAGCGGCTGAACGTGTTCGAATCCGGGCCTTTTTCCCGCACGGCACCGTACTTCTCGGCTTCCGCGAACGCTTCGCGGATCGTCTCGTTCATCCGCTGCACGCGTGCGTTGACGTACGTGTCGCCCCACGATTTTTCCGGGATCGGCGACGGCAGGTTGACCCAGTTGACCTTGTCGGTCTGCACCAGATGCCGGCCCGTGCCCTCCGCTTCCAGAATCGTTTTCTCGTAGCTTTCCTCATAGCTCTTGAGCGGCGCGTAGGAGAAAAGCGGCACCCCGTTTTTGGTGTTGAGCCAGAAAATCCGGTTTTTGACCTCGCTCTCCTTCACCGTAAACCGCGAGTTGCCGACCGCGTGCGCTTCGAAATTCTTGATGCCCTTGTACAGGTTCGGCGCCTTGACCGGCACGGACACAAACCCGTAGGACGGAAAATGAAAGCTGCCGGAGCTGTTGCTCAGGTGGAAAACGGGCACCGCCTCTTCGTTCAGCCGCTTCGCGATGACGCGCTCCATAATGTTTTCGATCGACTCGTCCTTGCCGTATTTGATCAGCAGGAAATCCTCCATCGATTTGGTGATGAGGTCGCCGAACTGATCCGTCATGAATTCGGAGATGGAGCCGACGATGTCCACTTCGGAGTCCTTGATCCAGTTTTCCGACTTGGCCATCAGCTCCGCCGTGAAGGCGCGGATCAGGTCCTGGACGTTCTTCTCGTCCAGAATGCCGCCGATTACCCGCTCCACATCCGGCACATTGACAATGTTCCAGTAGTAGGTGCGGTTGCCCTTGTGGTCGACGTCCTCGTCGCCCCGGGCGAGAATGTTGCCGTTTTTCTCGAAAATGGCGTTCAGCGCGTTCAGCAGCTCGGTGAACACCTCGTAAATGCGCGCGTTCTGTTCGTTGTAGGCCCGGTACAGATCCTCGTAAAAGTCGATCATCTGCTCCATCCGGTCCCGGTCGGAATACAGGTAGTACTCCTGGATTTTGGCGTCGATGTAGAGGTCCTTCTTTTTCTCTTTGGAAATGAACGCGTCGCGCGCATCGCCCAGCTTTTGCAGCGAGTTGTCGGCGGCCGCTTCGATGTCCTGCGGAATCCGGTAGAGCGACTCCTTCAGGCTGTCGATGTACGAGCGAATGATGCTGAGCAGCGACGGCCCGTTATTGGTATAAATGATCCGGTTTGCATAAAAGGGACCCATTTCCGGGTTCAGGAACATCCGCCGGATTTCCTCGGTGAACCGCTCCAGAAGCTCGCCCGGAAGCTGCCGGCGCGTCTTGATGTACTCCTCCCGCGCGCGCGAAAGGAAGTTCTGCTCCAGCTCGGTGTCCATGTTGACCGTCTGCTGCTTGATGACGTTCTGGTAGCTCAGGCGCTCGCTGTTCTGGTACCCCGGCAGCGGCTCGGGCACCCGCTTCAGAAATTCCCGGTGGACGGAATCGATGTCCGCGCCGAGCTTGTGGGCCAGCTTTTCCGCGTCTTCGCGCGTCGGGCCCGCCTGGAACATCGTCTCCATCTTTTTGAACAGGCGGTACGCGAGGTAAGTGGTCATTTCCTCAATCGGCAGCACGGCCGAAGACGCCCCGATGATATTGTATTGGTAGTTGGCCGCGTAAGGCTTCGGCATCTGGTTGATGTTGCTGCGGATGTTGCTGATGTAGTCGTGGATCGCGAACTCCTCGCCGGACTGCTTTTCCTCGCTGGCCATGAAGTTGGTGATGTTCTCGGCCGTGACGTTCATACAGTAGTCGTAGGCGTTCTCCAGCAGCTTGCCGTCCAGATTGGTCGCGGAGATCAGATGAGCCAGGTTGAACGGCGGCAGCGGCGAGTTGACGGTCAGGATGTTGCCGTACTGCTGGCGGAACCGCTCGCCGCGCTCGTCGGCGTTCATCCAGTAGTCCAGCTCCTTCAGGGCGGCATATCCGTTCTTTTTAATATATTCGCGGGTATGGTCCGTCAGGCTTTTGTTCGACAAATTGACATCCGGCATGAACAGGTAGCCGAGCAGGCTCACCTTGTCGACGCCCGCCGTAGAATGCTCGCGCTCCATAAGCCCGCGCACGATGTAGGCGATGTCGAGGAAGCCGCCGCTTCCGGTGCCGCCCGACAAGCCGGTCAGCAGGAACACCATCAGCTTTTTGCTCGTGCCTTCGGTCAGCGATTTGATTTTTTTCTCGATGGTCTGGACCACCTGCACGATCTTGGTGAACAGGAGCAGCCGGCCGGTCTGCCGGTTGCCCGACGCTCCGCCGACGCCGTCCGTCACCAGAAGCTCCGGGGACAGCCATTCCGTTATGTACGGCTCCAGCACCCGGCGGTTTTGCAGCAGGCTGCCGATTTCGGCATTGGAGAGCAGCACGAACTCCGTAAGCGGATCGAGGCCGATGCCCTTGTATTTCTTTTGCAGCTCGCCTTCGTTTGTCTCGAAGCCGATGAATTCAATGTTATCGGGTTTCTCCCGTTTTTTCTTGGAAAGCGGATCGTTCGGCAGCTTGAAGCGCCGGTTGATCTGGTATTTGAGGCGAAGCAGGGCGTCGATGCCCGTTCCGCCGAGCCCGATGACGAGCATCGGGTTGTCGATTGTGTCGACGCGGATTTTCTCCGAGATGATGCCCCCGCCTAGCGTGACATCGAGTTGCTGGATGTGTTCCCTGACCAGTGCTTTCATGGGTCCAAGCCTCCTATAGTAAATACTCCAGTTGAATCGATTTGCCGGCTCCCTGCAGCACGACGCGCAGCCGGTCGCCTTTGCGCAGCTCCACGCCGCCCGAGGCGTCCAGCGCCCGTCCGGCCTTCTCGATCAGAGCCTCCGAGCGGTTGTACAGGACAATGGTGTCGCCTTTGCCGGGCTCGAACACGATTTTATCCGTTTCCGCGAATTCCGGCGCAAGCTGGAGAAGCTGATGCAGCCTGAAGCGGCCTTTGAACACGTTCAGCTTCTTGTACTGCGGGCTGGTGCGCTCGCCCGTATTCTCGTCGCGGACCTCCACCACCAGCTGGCCGATAAAGCCGCGGTTCGCTTTCTTGACCCGGCCGAGGATGAAAAAGACAGCGGCCAGAACGGCAACGAGCGCGGCGGCTCCGATCAGGACGTAGAGCCACGGGAACGGTTTTTTGTCCGCCGCCGGAGCGGAAGGCGCCGGAGAAGAGGACGGGACGGAGGTGGCCGTTCCGGCTGCCGCGTCAACCGTTACCGGCTCGGTCTCCCGGTAAAAGCTGGCGTCCTCCACCCGTACCTTGAGCTCGTACCGGCGGCTGTCGGGAATCGTCCATTCGCCGGCAAACGCGTCTCCGGCCAGCGCGATCGGAATTTCCTCCGTCGTCTTGGCGTCGATATCCGTGACGAGCAGCTTTGCCTCCAGCGTCTTCAGCAGCTCGGCGTCGGCGAGCGGCTGGCCGCCGGACTGCAGGCCGGCCTTGACCGCCACCTTGTCGCCTTTTTTGAAGGAGCTGCCCTGCAGCGGCTCCATCACAAGCGCCAGGTCATAATTAAAGACGAGATTGATGTCGATTTGGTCGCTGGCGGCCCCTTTTACCTGGAGCTTCCAGTCGCCCTGGACCGGTTTTGTCAGCTTGACCAGCGAATACGAGCTGGAACGGGAATACAGCACGTTGTCCGAAGGGACCGCGACCTGCGCGCCGTTCGGATCGGTCAGCCGGACCTCGACCGGCTTTCCGGACATGATCGAAATGTTCGCTTCCAGCACATTGGCGTTCGGAACGGTCACGGTCACTTCCTGGAAGTCTCCGTTTGCCGTGAAGCCCTGGAGCGGAACCACCTTCAGCTTCAGGTGGCTGGCAAAAATTTCGCTTAAAATTTGCGGGAGCGTCTCCGCCGTGTCGGTCACGAATGACTTGCCGCCGGTGTCCCGGGCGATTTTTTCCAGCGCCGTCTTGTTCAGCTGGCCGTCCGCGTTCAGCCCGATCGTGTAGACGCGGATGCCGATCGCCTGCGCCTGCTTGATCGCATCGGCCAGCTCCCGGTCGGATTCCGCCTGCGTGCGGCCTTCGTTCAGCCAGTTGTTGCCGTCCGCCAGCAGCACGATCATCGGATGGTGGCTCGGGTCGCGGCCCGCCTCCAGCACCTTGACCGCCTCGCGCACCCCGACGGCGATATCCGTATAAGGCCCGCGATTCAATTGGTCGATAAATGTCTTTAAATCCTGCTTGTCGCCGGGCGACCGGATTTCCAGCAGCGCCTTCTCCCGGACGATCTGGTCGGTGTAGGCGATGACGCCGATTTTGTCGCCCGCCACCGATGTCATGTCGACAAACATTTTCATCGCTTCGTTGGCGACCTTGTTCCGGTCGCTGTCGTTCATCGAGGTGCTCACGTCGACCGCCAGCACCGCGTCCAGCTTCTGGTCGGTATCCGCGGCGTGCGCCCGGGCCGGCAGCAGGGTCAAAAGCAGCAGCAGGACGAGCGGCAAGGCTAGCAGAGCCTTGTATCCGGTTCGGTTGGTTTTATGGTTTCTGTTCAATGGTAGACCCCTCTCGGTCGGCTCTTTTCCGGCCCGCCGCATAATCTTCTGGTCAAACGGAGCCGGCAAATAGTAAAATGAGCCTGTGTTCTCTAGTCTGTTTCGCATGCTGTCAAGTCTCAATTCTACAAATTATCATACCTTTAGCGTTTGGAAAATTCCATTACTTTTCTCTCGGAGGAACCCCATGACGGCTTTCATTCCGATTGGCGTTATCGCGCTTTACGTGCTTGCCAGATGGCTATTCTACCGCCGCTCCGAAAAGAACGCCCCGCCCCCGGAAACGGTGGATCGGGAGCTGCTGGAACGGCTGAATCCGGGGAGGGATGGCAGTGGCGGATAAACGGGCGGCGCATTTCGCCAAACCCCGGGTCACCCTACATACGTACGAAAGGCTGTTTTGGTGCCGCCGATGTGAAACATTTACTTCGCTGCCCTCACAGGTATGCCCGAACTGCGGCCGGGAGGGCTCGTTCGGCTCCGCCGTCCGGCTCGCCTCCCGCGGCCTTGCGGCGCATGCCGTCCTGGAGACGCTTCTGCTTGCGGGGCTTGCGGCGGCGGCCGCCTGGCTGGCCGAAGATACGCTCCAGCTTTACGCGGCGGTTTTTCTCGGTGCGGCTCTGCTGACAGCCAACCTGTTTCTCCGCCGCCGCTACCGGGACGCCGTCCGGCAGCGGCAGCTGCACCGCGCCCTGCTGGACAGCGCGCCGGATATCATGGCCGGCCTGGAGGCCGACGAGCAAGCGGCGGAAGCCGACTACGACGCCGGCCGCTACAAGGAGTGCTACGAGAAGCTGCGCGAGATCGGTCATTTTCTGCAGGACGACCGCATCCACAACAACAAAGTACTGTGCCTGTCCCGCTTTGTTCTGCGCAAGGACATGGACCTGGAGCTGGAAACGGTCGTCCCGGGCAAATACAGCCGGCCGTTCAATCAATACCTTTGGGAGGTCTCCCTGGTGCGGCCCGACTTGATCCGGGAGCGAACGCTCGGCTACGTGCTCCGCTACCGCGCCGATCTGGAGCGCACCCCTTACGGCCCGCCGCTGTTGACCAATATTGCGGCGGCGGCCCTGAAGCGCGGCGCCAATCTGGATGCCGCCCCGCGGCTCATCGCCGACTACGCCGACCGTCTGCCGCGCGACCGTTTTCTCCGGCTCTGCCGGCTGCTCGCCTCCGCTCCGTACGGGGCTTACCCGGAGCTGTCCGAACGGGTCCGGGAAATCGCCGTAGAGCGCTACGCAAACGACGCCGAAATCATCCGGCTGTTATAGCCCTTCTTTTGCAGCATGAGCCGACACCCGCTTTGCGCTTCTCCATTTCTCCCGCGATTGGAGTGTACCGGCCGAATGAAAATCGAACGCCAGCTCGGCATTCTCATGCATTTGCTTGATCACGGCACCACGGGGGCCCAGGAACTGGCCGACCGGTTTGAAGCCTCCATCCGTACTGTCCGCAAGGATCTGGATGAGCTCGCCCGGTCCGGCATTCCCGTGCGGGCCTCCCAGGTCTCCCTTGGCGATACGGGGCTGATGGAAGGCTATTCGCTCGCCAGGCTGCTCGACAAGGCGGAGCGAAACGTCCTGCTGTCGGCGCTGGCGGCGCTAGCGCAGCGGCAGGATCTCAAGGAGGAGCGGATTCGCGAACGCCTGCGCGACCTGTTTGCCCCCGGCCGGATGGACGAATGGCTGCGGGTCGATCTGGCCGGACTCGGCGCAGGCCGCGCCGACGGCCGCTTCGGCGAATTCCGCGACGCCATTCTCCACCGCCGGCTCATGCGGTTCGAGTATCTGCGGTCCGCGGGCCCCGAAAGCCGGACGGTCGAGCCGATGACCCTTTTCTACAAGGGAGGGGTCTGGTATCTGTGGGGCTGGTGCCGCAAACGCGGCGGCTTCCGCCTGTTCCGGCTGTCCCGCGTCCATGCGGCGGAGGCGCTGGAAGAACGCTTCACCCGCCGGCCGGAGATGCTGGACGACGGCGAGGCCGATGTGTCGCCCGGGAGCGTCGCTCCCCTGGTGCTGCGCTTTGCCCGGACCGCCTCGCGGCGGGTCTACGACTTTTTCGAGCATGAGGCGGTTGCGCCGCTTCCCGACGGGAGCCTGGAGGTGCGCATCACTTGGCCGATGGACGATTCCCTCGTCGCCACGCTGCTCTCCTTCGGCCCCGAGCTGGAGGTGGTGTCGCCGCCCTTTTTGAGACAGGTGATCCGCAAAAAAGCGGGGCAAATCGCAGAACGCTACAAACGAGACTTCACGAACTGACCAAAGGAGCTGACCTTCCATGACGTCCCCCGCATCCGAGCAAATTCACATCCGTTATTTTTCCGAGCTGGATACCGATGCCCTGATGGAGATGAACCGGAGAAACCGGGAGCTGTTTCAGACCGTCACGCCAAAACGCGAAGAGGAAAGCTATTCGAGGGAAATGACGCTGCAGTACATCCGCAAAACGAAGGAAGACCGCGAAAACGACCAAGGGTACGCTTTCGGCGTTTTTTTGAATACGACCGGCGAGTTGGTCGGGAGCGTCAGTCTGTTCGAGGTGGAGCGCCGGTTTCTCCAGCGGTGTCTGATCGGCTACAGCCTGGACCGGAGTGTGCACGGAAAAGGCTACGCCACCGAAGCGGTGCTTCGCATCGTCGATTTCGGGTTCAACGTGATCGGCCTGCACCGGATTGAAGCGCAGGTGATGCCGCGCAATCCCGGTTCGCTTCGCGTGCTGGAAAAGGCGGGCTTCGAGCGCGAGGGCGTGGCGCGGAAAAACGTACGGATCAACGGCGTCTGGGAGGATCATGTCGTCCTCTCGATCCTGAATCCGAGCGAAACGGAAGACAAAGAAACGTACCGTCCGCAATAGAGGAGACGCCAGGGATGCGGCGGCCGGCGAATGAGCATCCCGCCTGGGTTTGCGCCACATGGAGAACCGAACGAGCTTCCCGCCGGAGTTTGCGCCACATGGAGAACCGAACGAGCTTCCCGCCGGGGTTTGCGCCCCATGGAGAACCGAACGAGCCTCCCGCCGGGGTTTGCGCCCTACCCTCAAGAAGAAAACGTTACTTTGAGAAAGTTGTAGACGACGGGGACTTCTCCGTTTAACGAATGCCATATTCTACTTGAAAATAACGCAACTTCATAGTCTGTGGTGCCCGCCAGGGCAGTGGGTGGCTAACGGTTGCCACAG